>JBBRQB010000001.1:0-111869 GCA_038227105.1 Candidatus Limnocylindria bacterium
CACGCCAGAGAGCTGGTTAGATCGCTGGCGTGTGACTCACGTCCCAGGAGCGCTCAGCTAGGCTTCTACGTGAATCCGCTGCACGCTCTCGCTAAAGAGGCCAGTCATGCGCCTCAAGCTCCTCTTGTGGCCGGTCCTCGCGCTCGTCTTCGGTACCGGTCTCGGTTGGGGGCTCGACGAGACCGTTCGTTCGTGCAGCAACCTGATCCTGCGTTCCCCGTTGTGCTTCTAAGCAACATTCAACGGACGGCTGAAGGTTCACGATCCCCGGCCGCGGCGATTACCTGGCTGTGGATCCGCTGACCGCGGCTCTCGAAGTTCGTCACGCCTGAGCACGAGTTGCCGAAACCAT
Organism: Candidatus Limnocylindria bacterium; assembly: GCA_038227105.1. Lineage (GTDB taxonomy): Bacteria > Chloroflexota > Limnocylindria > P2-11E > P2-11E > UBA4735. Next base: position 353 of record JBBRQB010000001.1, read on the forward strand.
TCTGTCGCGGCAATTGGTTCGCTAGACCATTGCTCTAGCTGCGATCCGTCGGCATCGAGCGGAGCGTCCGAGTTTCGGCGCGAATTCGATAGAATGAAGTTCTCCGCCGAGGTAGCTCAGCTGGTAGAGCAATGGTCTGAAGAACCATGTGTCGCCGGTTCAAGTCCGGCTCTCGGCACAGAAGCGGATTCCTAGCAAATTCGTGAAAGGCTTGCGTCCGCGCCCGACCTCGGGCATCCGCTCACGACGAGCTGCGTGACGAATTCGCGTGCAGAGACGAGGTCTTCTAGCCCGGCACACCGGCGGTGCTCCATTACACCGGATCGGTTCGGAGCGCGTGCTGTCAGCATTGCCGCGTGAACCTCGTCGCCGACCTGCGACCGCTTCGCGATCGGGACACCCGTTGGGTCGTCGCCGGCGCGGTCGCGTGGAGCGTCCTCGATATCTGCCTCGGTCTCTTCGGCGGCCTCTTCCTGCTGCGGGCGGGCGGGGGATTGCTGTCGGCGGCGCTGTGGCTCCTCCCGCTCGGTGCGGCGCTGGGCATCGTGTTCCTCTTCGGGCGCGGGGCGTTCGCCCGAGTCGGGACCCGACCCTTCCGGATCGCATCTCCCGCGGGCGCGATGGTCGTGGCCATCGCGTTCGCCTCACTCGGCGCGCGCGCGGCGGAGCCGCCCATCACGGTCCTGCTCTCCACGATCTGGGCAGTGGCACAGGGTCTCCACTGGTCGGCGTTCAACCTCGTCGAGTTCCGGCGCGTGCCCGCGGCCGATCGGGCGCCGTACTTCGCGCTGCTCAGCCGCCTGGGCCTCATCGTCGCCGCGGTCGTGCCGCTGAGCGTCGGCTGGTTTCTCGGTCAGTTCACCGGTCTCACCGGCTACCGCACGCTCTTCGCGCTCCTCGGACTCGTCGGCCTCGTCGTGATCTTCGCTGCGTGGCGGACACCGAACCATCGGACGTCCATCGGGCAGAGCCGGCTGCGTGACACGATCGCGACACCGGGCGGCCGGTGGGCGCTCACCGCGATCGGGATCCGCGGTGTCTGGGATCTCGGCGGGCAGCGGATCATGCTCCCGCTGCTCCTGCTGACGATGATCGGCACGGAGGAAGGCGTCGGCGTGTACCAGGCCGCGAACTCCGTCGCGCTCTTCGCCGGATTCACGCTGAGCGCGCGGACGCTCGCACGCCGGGGCATCGTCCATTCGCTGCAGATCGGCATGCTCGGGATGCTCATCGCAAATGTGCTGTTCGTCGGGATCGAGCAGGCCTGGATCCTGTTCTTCGTCGTTCCGCTGGCCGGCGTGTTCGTGGCGCTCTGGGGCAACGCGGCGTTCGTCGCGAACCAGGTGCTCATCGATCGGACCACCGGTGAGGACGCGTACACCTTCATCGTCGCGCGGGAGCTCGCCCTGGGCCTGGGCCGGACCCTTGCTGCCCTCGTCGCGATCGGCGCCGCGCTCCTCATGGGTGACGCGGCTGCGCGGCCGCTCATGGCCGCCTACATGCTCGCTCCGACCGCTGCGGCGTACTGCCTGGAACGGGCCTTACGCGCTCCGGCGGTCCCACGACGGTCGCCGGTACCAGGGACCCCCGAACGGGTGACTGACCAGCTCTAGCGGGGGGTCGGACAATCTGTCCATGATGCACATCAATCGACCGACGCGACCCAGCAAATCGCCGTGGGGCCGGCTCATTCAAATGATGGTCGTCCTCGCGCTCGCGGCCTCCGCCTGCGGAAGCCCGTCGCCCGCGTCACAGGTCGATCCGATGATCGGCCGGTACCGCGTGAGCGCGGGCGGCGGGACCATCCCCGTCCTCACGTCGCTCACCACGAGATTCACCGAGCTGCACCCGGGCGTGCTCTGGGACATCGAGAACGTTGGCTCGGACGCGGCGATCGCGTCGGTCCAGCGAGCCGAAGCCGACCTTGGCGGCGTGAGCCGCGAGATGACCGCCCCGGAGAAGCAGGCCGTCGGCGTGCTCCAGATCGGGCTCTCGGGCACCGCGATCGTTGTGAACGTCGCGAACCCGATCGCGAATCTCACCCAGGATCAGATCCGCAAGATCTTCGCGGGCGATATCAAGGACTGGTCGCAGCTCGGCGGAGCTCCCGGAGAGATCAAGGTCTTCGTACGCGAGCCCACCGCGGCGACACGCCAGATCTTCGACGAGATCATCTTTGGCGGGAAGGCCGCGTACCGGCCGGACTACACGCCGGTCGACAGTGCCGCGCAGACGACCAAGGCCATCACCTCGTTCAAGGACTCGATCAGCATGCTCACGATCACCGACGCGACGCTGAAGGACACGACGTACCGGCTCGTCTCGATCGGCGGCGTGGCGCCGACGATTGAGAGCCTCCAGAGCGGCACCTACCCGATGCGCCGGCCGCTGTATGCCGTGTACAACGCGTCGAAGGACAAGCTCAAGCCTGCCATCGGCGCGTTCATCGACTTCACGAAGAGCCCGGAGGGGCAGAAGATCCTCAGCGGGAAGTGATCCGGCAGATCCTCGCACCGGGCCTTCTCCGGCGGCTCGTCACACGGACGATGGGCTGGAGCGCCGTCGCGCTCCTCGCCTTCGCGGTCCCCGCGTTCTACGTCTCGAACCAGATCATCGTCAGCCGGTTCGAGGAGGAGGCTCGCAGCCTCGCGGCCAACGCCGACCGGGGCGTGACCGATCGCGTCGCGTTCGCGTCGCAGGCGGCCGCGACGATCGCCGGGCTGCCCGATCTTGGCCTGCTGGTCTCGGGGAAGGCGAAGCCCTCGCTCTTCGCGACCTACCTGTTGCCGGTGAAATCGCGCCTGCGCCTGGATGTCCTGAACGTCGCGACGAACGAGGGTCTCGTCGTCGGCGCCGCACAGGACATCCAGCCGGGCGAGACCCTCACTCCGGAGCTGGTGCGGCGTGCGGGCATCAAGGCCGAGGAGGCCTGGGTCATCGAGGATGAGGCTCGCGGCCTCATGATCCGCGCGATCTCCGTCATTCGCGATCCGGCCGGCGCGCAGATCGGCCTGGTGCAGACGGGTGTGGTTCTCGACACGACGGCGCTCATGAGCTTGAAGCAGACGACGGATGCCGAGCTCGTGCTCCAGGTGGGCTCAGGCATCCGTGCTTCCACGCTCGGCAACGTGCCGACCGGCGGGTTTCCGACACTGCGGGAGACGAGCCTGACCTCAAAGGCACAGATCACGCGGCAGGTCGTGGTCGCGGGCAAGAACTACCTCGGCACGTTCAGCGTGTTACTGACGCACAACGTGGCGGACGGTCTCCTCGCGGTGCTCGTCCCACTCGGCCCGCTCGAGCAGTCGCAGCGGTCGCTCGTACTTGTCTTCATCGGCCTCATGGTCCTCGTGCTGATAGCGGGCGCGACGTACTCCATTCGGCTCGCTCGCAGTCTGAGCGCGCCGCTCACCGCGCTTGCGCGGACGACCGATCGCATCGTGCGTGGCGATCGCGCTGTGACCGTTGCGCAGGGCGCGCCCGATGAGATCGGCCAGCTGCAGGCGGGGTTCGCGCAGATGGTCACGGCGCTCGGCGAGCGTGAAGCCGCCCTTGAGACGACGAACCGCCGGCTCGAGCGCGCGAACGTCGAGCTGGGCGACGCCAACACCGAGCTCTCCCGCGCGAACCGTTTGAAGAGCGAGTTCCTCGCCAACATGAGCCACGAGCTGCGGACACCATTGAACGCGATCATCGGGTACAGCCAGCTCATGCTGGACGGGATCGACGGGGATCTGACGGAACAGCAGGTGGCGGACCTGAAGCGCGTGACGACCGCGGGCTCGACACTCCTCGGGCTGATCAACGGACTGCTCGACATCGCCAAGATCGAGGCGGGCCGGATGGAGATCGGGCAGGAGCGCATCGATGTCCGCTCGTCGGTGACCAAGGTGACCGACCTCGTCCGCCCGAACGCCGAGGCGAAGAACGTCGACATGCTCATCGAGATCCCGGCGGACCTGCCCGACGCCTTCGGGGATCCGCCGCGGGTCGACCAGATCCTCACCAACCTCCTCGCGAACGCGGTGAAGTTCACCGCTCGCGGCTCTGTGACCGTGAGCGCCCGAGCGTTCGCCGGCGAGATCGTCATCGGTGTCACCGACACCGGCATCGGGATCGCGCCGGAGGCCCAGGGCTACGTGTTCGACGAGTTCAGGCAGGAGGACGCCAGCACCACCCGGCAGTACGGTGGGACCGGCCTCGGGCTCGCGATCGCCAAGAAGCTCGTCGAGCTCCAGGGTGGACGGATCTGGCTCGAAAGTGCGCCCGGCGTCGGCAGCATTTTCTCCTTCACGCTCCCAAGCGCGCCCACGGTGGCCGCGCCACGTCCGGAGCGCGTTTCGACCAGCGCGTAGCGGCCGCCCGTCCTCGACGACCCGCGGGTGCGCAGTACGCTCAGGACGTGACCACGGACCGTCGCGACGTTCATACGGTCGCCACTACCCGGCCCCGCATGGGCACCGGTCTTTCCACGAGCGAGGACGGACGGGCGGCGGCACGCGCCGCGCTCGACGCGGCGCTCGCACCTCTCGGCGGTGACGCCGCGGACCTCGTCCTCCTGTTCATCTCACCACAGCACGAGGACGTGCAGCGCGCGATCATCGATATCGCGACGGAGCGCGTCGGCGGCGCGACGGTGCTCGGCTGCTCCGCGGGCGGCGTCATCGGCGCACGGCGCGAGATCGAGGATTCGCCGGCGGTCGTGGCGTGGGCGGCGTCGTTGCCGGGCATCGACGTCGAGCCCTTCCGCCTGACCTTCCAGCGCGAGGACGATCACGCGGTCATCGAAGGGCTCGAGGACCTTCCCTCAACGGATCGAAGCCCGGTCGTGCTGATGCTGGCCGACCCGTTCTCCTTCCCCGCGGACGTGCTGCTGGACCACCTCAACGAGGCTGCGCCAGGCGTGCCGATCGTCGGCGGCAATGCCTCCGGCGGACTCGAGGCCGGACGCAATTCCCTCTATTTTAATGACGAGATCCTCCGCGACGGCGCCGTCGGCGCGATCCTCACCGGACCCGGCATGCGCACGGTCGTGTCGCAGGGGTGCCGCCCGGTGGGGAAGACGTACGCGGTGACGCGCGCCGAGGAGAACGTCCTGTTCGAGCTCGGCGGTGAGTCCGCGATGATGCGCATCGAGGAGCTCTACAACGAGTCGAGCGAGCGGGACCAGCTCCTCATTCGCCGTGGCCTGCACGTCGGGAGCGCGATCAGCGAGACCAAGCCCGAGCTCGGCCGCGGTGACTTCCTTGTGCGCAACGTCATCGGCGTCGACCGCTCGACCGGCGCGATCTCCATCAGCGACCGGCTCGAGATCGGACGGACCGTTCAGTTCCAGGTACGTGACGCCGGCTCCGCCCGCGAGGACCTTCGCGTCGTGCTCGAGCGAGAGCGCGCCGGTCACCCCGGCGATGTCGCCGGCGGTCTGTTGTTCTCCTGCAACGGCCGGGGCCAGGCGCTGTTCGGTGAGCCCGATCACGACGTCGGCGCGGTCCACCGGGTGTTCGGTGACATACCGGTCGCGGGCTTCTTCGCGGCGGGCGAGATCGGTCCGGTCTCCGGAAAGAATTTCCTCCACGGCTTCACCGCCTCGATCCTGTTATTCCGCGAGCCGTCGTGAGTTCGGCCGCGCTCGGCCCGATCGGCCTACCCGCCGCCGGGGAGCGGAGCACCGGGACATTCACCTTCGCCGGAGATCCCGGCCTCGAGCGCTACGACTGGCCGTATATCGCCCTGCGCGGGCCGACGCCTGGACCGACCGTCCTCATCACCGCCGGCGTTCACGCGGCCGAGTACACCGGTATCGAGGCAGCGATCCGCCTCGGACGCACGCTCGACCCGGGCGCCGTCCGCGGAACGATCCTCGTGCTCCCGCTCCTCAATCGGCCGGGCTTTTTCGAGCGGAGCATCTACGTGAACCCCGAGGACAACGGAAATCTGAACCGGCTGTTTCCCGGACGGGCCGACGGCAGCTGGGGCGAGCGTTTCGCGCACCGCCTCCTTACTGAGGTCATCGTGCGGTGCGATCACGCCGTCGACCTGCACGCGGGCGACCTCATCGAGGATCTCATCCCGTTCGTCATCTACCGCGAGACCGGTGATCCGGCGCTCGACACGCGCATCGCGCGCATGACGAATGCGTACGGCGCGGCGTGGGCGGTGAAGAGCGCGCCGACTGGCGAGCGGCCGGGGTCGCTCTACGCCGTCGCCACGCTCAACGGTGTCGCCGCGATGCTCGCCGAGTCCGGCGGTCGTGGCCTCGTCATCGAGGCCGACGTCGCCCGGCACGTCGCCGGCGTGACGAACATCCTCCGGGCGATCGGCGCGCTCGACGGCCCACCGGCGCCGGTCGCGCCACCGACGGTCGTGGACAGCTTCGACTGGCTACGCGCGCCGGCCGAGGGGATCTTCCGCCCGCGCGTGACCGTTGGGCAACGGGTGCGGCGGGGCGATGTCGTCGGCGAGCTCGTGGATCTTGTCGGAGCGCCGGTCGCAACGCTGCGCGCGCAGGCGGGCGGCGTGCTCCTGTTCATCGTGACGAGTCCCGCGATCAAGAAGGACGGGCTTGTGCTCGCGATCGGTGGCCTCGGCCGGGACTGACCGATTCACGGGATGTGGTCTCTGAGCGGAAGACGAGACTCGACGGCGCGCAAGTGGTATCAGGTCGGCGCGTCCGGGACGACCAGAGGGTGGCTACGAATGGCGAGCTAATCTACCCGGCGGCAAGCATCGATCGGCGGCATCGCTTCAGTGCGAGATGAGAACAAGAGAAAGCAGGGCGAGATCGATGGCGCTGTCATTGGTGTACCAGGGTGTTGTGGCCTGAGCCACGATCTCGATAGTGCGCTCACCGAGTCGAGCGATCGCCGGGCCGCACGTTGGGCCGTCTGCCTATGATTCCAATGCCTCGATGGCGACTCGCAACCGCCGCCTTGACCGCACGAAGGAGAACACATGGCAGCCCCGTACCGCGCAGCGGTGGTCCAGGCCTCAGCGATCCCGTTCGATAGCGAGCGGTCCGTCCATAAGGCCATCGACCTGGTCCGCGATGCCGCCGCTGAAGGCGCGCGGCTCATCGTCTTCCCAGAAGCATTCATCTCCGGGTATCCGAAGGGTGCTCACTTTGGCGCGCCGGTGGGGCTTCGCACGGCCGCCGGTCGAGACGAGTTCCTCAGGTACGCCAAGGGCGCAATCGACGTACCTGGTTCGGCCACCGAGGCGCTCGGGGAGGCGGCGCGGGAGGCCGGCGCGTATCTCGTGATCGGGGTGATCGAACGGGATGGCGGCACGCTGTATTGCACGGTCCTGTTCTTCGGTCCGGACGGGACCGTACTTGGCAAGCACCGGAAGCTCATGCCGACGGCGGCGGAGCGGCTGATCTGGGGCTACGGCGACGGTTCGACCCTCCCGGTGTTCGACACGCCCCTTGGCAAGATCGGCGCTGTGATCTGCTGGGAGAACTACATGCCGATGCTACGGATGGCGATGTACGCGAAGGGCGTCACCATCTACTGCGCGCCCACGGCCGACGATCGCGACACCTGGCTCAGTTCGATGCGCCATGTGGCCCTGGAAGGGCGCTGTTTCGTGCTGACAAGCTGCCAGTTCATCCATCGCGGCGATTTCCCGGCCGATTACGAATGTGCCCTCGGCGACGATCCGAAAACGATCCTTATGCGCGGCGGGAGCGCCATCATCAACCCATTGGGCCAGGTGTTGGCCGGGCCGAACTTCGAGGGTGAAACGATCCTGTACGCCGATCTGGATCTCGACGACGTCACGCGCGGCAAATACGACTTCGACGTGGTCGGCCACTACGCCCGGCCCGACATCTTCCAGCTACGCGTCAATGAGGCACCCATGTCGCCGGTGGTCAACTCCGGCGCAACCCACGATGAGCCTGTCGCCGCGGACCGTAGCGCCGTTGAGACGAGCCTGGGGCTCGGCGTTGTCGCGCGCTAGCTACGAAGTTGTTGGGCCGCACCAGAGCGGTAGACGGGATTCAAGGAACGCGGTGTGGCAACACTCACCTCGTTGCAAGGCCGTCGCGATCTCCGTAGCAGCCCACGGAAGGCGATCGGCATGACGATTCGGAGGAGCATTCAGTCATGAAAGCGCTGAACCAGCTCACCCCAGAAGAGACGCGCGTCATCGTGAACAAGGGGACAGAGCGGCCTTTCACCGGCGAGTACGACGATCTCTTCGCCGAAGGAACGTATGTCTGCCGACAGTGCGATGCGCCACTCTACGTCTCGGATGCGAAGTTTCACTCCGGCTGCGGCTGGCCGTCGTTCGACCAGGAGATCGACGGCGCGGTCCGGCAGCTACCGGATCCAGATGGCCATCGCGTCGAAATAGAATGCACCGCTTGCGGCGGACACCTCGGGCATGTCTTTGTCGGTGAGCAGCTCACAGCTAAGAACACCCGGCACTGCGTGAACTCGATTTCCCTCAAGTTCGTGCCGAAGGCGTAGAACTCCCCGTTCAACCGGGATGCCACTGCCGAGGATCTGAGCGCCCGGATTGTTATCAAGGGTGTGACGAGGTGGTGATCGAGACTCCATGGCGCGCAAGTGGTATCACTGCGGCTCAGCCGGGACGACCGCGGATGGCTGCGGATCGCGTAGCCCGCCAGATCACGGGCTTGGTATATCGAATCAGATAGGCGGCCGATCGAAGAGACAAGCCGGGCGGGCAGCAGGTCGCCTCAGTAGTCGATGGGGACGGCGCCCGCGGCAAGAGCAAGACCCACCGTCCCCTTCCTGGACGGGGTGGAGTCGGTACGGTCGGACATCGAGTGAATCGTCATGACGTTGTCCGGTCGGGCACGTCGTCGACGGTCAAGACCATCGGGACGGACATTGGTCGCCCAGGAGCGCCGCATTCTCGCTTTTTATAATGGAACACCTGTGATTGTTCGAACTCTGAGCCTCGCGCTCCGGATAACGGCTCTCCTCTCGATGGTCCGGTTCAAGTCCGGCTCTCGGCATAGAACCAGCGACCGACTGCGAGGTCCGCGCGTGTCAGCTTCACAGCATCGTCGCGGCAACTATGACCAGTCGGGGTGACGGTTCAAGACTTGCGGACGCCGCGGCGTCGCTCGGCTGCCGACCCTATTGCGACCAACACGGCGATCAGCAACAGACCGCCCGCAAGAAGGACGAGCAGCGGCCAAAGCATGTAGGCGACGATGAGGATCGCGGTGCCGTTGTTGAACGTGGCGTCAGTCCCCGCGCGCCCGCCCGCTGCCGCCACATAGACCGTCGCGACTGCCACCGCCCCGACGAAGAGCAGGGCAACGACCACCAGCGTCCGCTTGCCCACTACAGCGGCGGGGCAGCGATGAACCAGATGTCGCCCGTGCCTGACCGGCGGGAAAAGTGCAGTTGCCAGCAACCCGCCTTCGGGAACGTGTAGAACACGCCCCACTCGTCCCCCGGCGCGTCGAAGCTGGAACCCTGGGTATGCGGCTCGATGAGCCGGGGCTGCACCTGAGTGCCGTCGGTGAACCGGGCGACCATCTCGACCGGGCCGGTACCGGTCATGCGGACGACGATCTTGACCTCGCTGCCCGACTGAATGAGTGGGTGCATGAGCGCGAAGAGCTGCGCGCCGGTGAAGGTCGTGCCGACGACCGTGCCGATGCTCCCGGTGGCGTTCGGGATGCGCGGCGAACTTGGCACGCACATCTCGCCACCAAGGACGATCCCGGTGGTGGGTCGGGGTGATTCCGATCGCGCCACGAGTGCGGTCGTCGCGGCCGGCGAAGGATCGCGGCCACCGACGGTCGAGGGCGATCCGCTGGCGACCGATCCCGGTGCCGAGCATGCCGACGCGACGAGGCAGAGGAGACCGGCGAAGATCGGCGATCGCACTCGGTGATTATCACGACCCGCCGCTGAACGTTCCGGCCATGGCAAGTGCTTGGCTGTCCGTTAGCCCTAGCCGCAGCTGGTAGCTGGCGACAGCCTGAGCAATACGGAGGGCAGAGCGGTGCAGGCGACCAACACAATGGGGATGAGGACCGCGAGCGTGACGCGTGCAGCCCTCGCGTGCGGCAATCGGAAGCAGCCGACGACCGACAGCGGCACGACGAGCACGGGCAGCGACAAGGTGCTGAGCCAGATGCCGGTCAGCGCGCCGGCGGCGAGGGAACCGCCGAGTCGGTTGGAGTCATCGTCACGAGACACCGCCCAGGCCAAGGTGGCCGCCACGATGAGCGAGAGCACCACCCAGGTGTTGACCACCGGGTTCCGCGGAAAGCCTGAGCACCCCGGGCTCGCCACCATCAGCAGGACGACGAAGGCCAGCGACAGCAGGCCGAGGAGGGCCTGCGCGGCGCGGATCCGACCAAACGCCCGCCATCCGGTGGGGCCCTTCAGTTGGCCAGCAGCCAGCTCATTCACGGACGAGGAGCGGCTACGCGCTAACTCGTGCGTTCAATCGTGATGCCAGCAAGACGGAGAAAGTAGATTCCTGTCTTGGAACGCAAGCGGATAACGGCGTCGACCTTCGTTCCCGGATTCCATTTCGGACCGTCCCGCGCCACCACCTCCAGCTGGGATGGTGGCGTGCCTGCCTCGGGGGAACGACGGACTTCGGTCGGCGCTATTTCCCACGTGGTTGGACCGTAGACCCACACGTGGTCGACGGTGATTTCTTGAGGGAAAGGCGCTCCGTCCGCGGTCTCGACCCGAATCGACGCGATGAGGGGTCGGCCATCGGGCGGTGAAACGGGCATGAAGTCGCGCCACAACACCGTGGCGCCAGCTGGCGAGGTTGGTGAAATCCGATAGGAACGGCCGTCAATTGAGACGTCGGCGGTCACATTGGCCGGTGGCGTCGGCCGCGGCGGGTAGGTCCCGCCCGTGAACAGCCAGTCGACGAGGTCGACGTGCTCAACGATCTGTCCCGGGGTCACCGCGATCGGGGCCAACCGGTGGTCGTATGGGCATGGGCCGGGAGCAGGCGAGGGCACGGCCGGGTCGGAGCTCGCGCACTTTGCGGCGTAGAGGGTGTACGCGTCCGGGGCGTAGCTCTGCGGGCTCACATCGTCGCGATACGCGATCACGTAGTACGTCCCTGGCGGGACGCTGATGGCGTACCTGCCAGGTCCGCTTGGAGGCCACGTGGGCCCCGGAGGTATCGAAGAAAGTGGATTGCCGAAGCGCGGTGTGCTCGTCGAGTACCAGACGTTCTGGTCCTCGACGTTGATCGCGTAGACCGTCAGCGGCGGAACGAAGTCGGATGGATATGCGAGCCGGCCGGTGATCGTTGCCGGCGGCACGGGAGTCTGCGCCGGCGCGACCGTCGCGACGACAGCTGCGGATGGCGTCGCGGAGGAGGTCGGGTTCGACGACGGTGACGGCGGGGTAGTCGTGCAGGCGCCGAGCAGGACGCCGATCGTAAGCGCGAGCGCGAGCGGGGGCGTCAATCGGTTACTGGAGAAAGTGCCGGGGATGATCATGGACACGACGGACTTGCGGCCGGCCGCACCGGCTGCACGACCTTCGGATAGTCACCCGGCGCGAGGGAAGACTCGGCCACAAACAGCCTTGCCGTCCCCTTCGCCCACGAGGCAGTGCCGAGATCGAGTCCGCACGAGGTCCAGCCTTGCTGCGTCAGCGCAGACCCCAGCGTGGCGCTTGCATCGCGATTCGCGGTCGTGCCACAGTCCACCTTCCACTCATTCTGATCGCCACCGGCGAGCGGCGGCTGAACGTACGCGCAGAGCTGCGGCACGACGAAACCCACCGGGGCGGGACCCGCTTTCGTGGCCGGCAAGGTGCCCTCGGCGACGAAGCCCTGCGTGCTCGGCGGCCACAGGCCATTGAAGACTGGATTCGGCGATCCGGCGACCAGCCCTGCGCAGATGTAACCGGAAATTCCGCCGCCTGGTGTCGACCGTGGTGTGGTCAGAGTGACCTTCAGCGGCGGCCGTCCAGCAGAGTTGAGCACAAGCGATCCGCTTGTCGAGCGCGACCAGCTCGAGACGCTGCCCGCCACGGCCTCGATCGCGCTCCAGCAGCAGCAGATCCGCTCGATCGTCGACCACTGGCTCGTGATGACCGACGACGAGAAGAAGCAGCTGCTCCAGCTCGTCCTTGCCGAGGTCAGCGCCGAACACACGGCCGAAGGCGTGCTGGTCCAAGTGAAGGCCCGGCCGCTGTGGGAGCCGTACGTGGAGGCGGTGCTGGCGAGGCACAAGGCGCCGGATTCAGCCGCTTTGGCTGATACAACATCGGAGCGGAAGACGAGATTCGAACTCGCGACCCTCTCCTTGGCAAGGAGATGCGCTACCACTGCGCCACTTCCGCGTGCGAGTACCAAGGATACCAATACCGTTGGCCGTTGTGGGCACCAACAGGCCGGGGGCGCCGCTCGATCAGCGCCTGCTTGCCTCGGCGGTCCGGCGCCTGGCGAAGGCCGAGCCGCGGTTCGCGGCGATCCTCGCGAAGCACGGTCCACCGCCGCTCTGGCCGCGGGAGCCCGGCTTCGAGACGCTCGTCCTTCTCATGCTCGAACAACAGGTCTCGCTCGCGCAGGCGCGCTCGATGTACGCCCGGGTCATCGCTGCAGCCGGCGTCATGACGCCGGCTGCCGTGGTCGCGCTCGGCGTCAGGGGTCTCCGGGCGATCGGTGTGACTCGCCAGAAGGCGGCGTATCTCGCCGGGCTCGCGGCCCAGCTCGCCGGTGGCGAGCTCGATCTCGCCGCCGTCCACGCGATGCCGGATGCGGAAGCCGCCGCGGCGCTCGATGCGCTGTATGGGGTGGGGCCGTGGACAGCGCAGTGCTATCTCCTCTTCGCGCTCCGGCGCCACGATGTGTTCCCGACCGGTGATCTGGCGCTCCTCGAGTCCGTCCGGCAGCTCTGGCGGCTGCGAGAGCGGCCGACGCCCGTCGCGCTCGAGCGCCGCGCGGAGTCGTGGCGGCCGCATCGCGCCGTCGCCGCACGGCTGCTCTGGCATCACTACCTGTCCGAGCGCGGCCGGTCGTGATCGCCGCGGTGCGCGACTGGTCCGAGTTCCTTCACCTGCGGGCCATTCCCGTGGTCATCGGCGCCGCGCTGATATTCGTCTGGGTCGCGTCGAGTGGCGCGCCACCCCGGTCGACGGGCCTCTTCGTCGCGAGCCTTCTGCTCACGCAGGTGGCGATCGCCTTTCACAACAACTGGTGCGATCGCGACCTGGATGCCGCGACCAAGCCGTGGCGGCTCATCCCGCGTGGCGCGCTCGCGGCGCGGACCGCGCATCGCATCGCGTGGCTGCTGTTCGCGACCGGGCTTGTGGTCGCGCTCCCACTGGGACCGGTCGCGTGGGGCGCGGTCGCGGCCGGCACCGCGAGTGGCTTCGTCTACAACGCGTGGCTCAAGCGCTCGATCTGGAGCTTCGTCCCGTTCTGCGTCGCGCTGCCGACGCTGCCGGTCGCCGCGTTCATCGTCGCCGGCAGGGAGGACGCGCTCCTCGCCGCTGCGTACGTCGTCGGGGCGCCGCTCGTCATCGCGATCCATCTCGCCGACGCGCTTCCGGACATCCCGCGCGACCGCGCGTTCGGTCTCACGACGCTCGCGGTCCGTCTCGTCGTCCGCCGCGCGTACCTCGTCTGCTGGGCCGGCGTCGCACTCGCCGCCGTGCTCGCGTTCGCGTCGTGGCCGGCGAGTAGAACGCCCGGCCCGCTCTCCGTCGCGGCGCTCGGCCTCCTTGGCGTCGCGATGCTTCTCGCGCGCTGGCCACGCCTGCATCGCGTGATCATTCCCATCGCGGCGGTCGCCCTCGCCGCCGATTGGCTGCGCGGTCTCGTCGCCTGACCGTCGATAGAGTGAAGTGATGACGAGACCGCTGCAGGTCGGGATCCAGCTGCCCGAGGTCGAGCGCGTGGTCCGCTGGCCGGAGTACGTCGCGATGGCTCGCGCCGCTGAGGCCGCGGGGTTCGACTCGATCTGGGTGGGGGACCACCTCCTCTATCGCGGTGGCGGGCGTCCGGAGCGCGGCCCGTGGGAAGCGTGGAGCCTGCTCGCCGCGCTCGCCGCGGTGACGACGCGTGTCAAGCTCGGACCGCTCGTCGCGTGCACCGCGTTCTCGCCGCCCGCGCTGCTCGCGAAGCGCGCCGCGACCGTGCAGGAGATCAGCGGCGGGCGGCTCATCCTCGGCCTCGGTGCCGGCTGGAACGAGACCGATTTCCGCGACTTTGGCCTGCCCTTCGACCACCGGGCCTCGCGCTTCGAGGAGTCGTTCGAGGTGATCCGCACATTGCTCGCCGGCGAGCGCGTCTCGTTGCACGGCCGGTTCACCGACGTGGAGGATGCGGCGCTCCACCCGCTGCCCGCGCCGACGCCACTCATGATCGGCAGCAACTCGCCACGGATGCTCTCCATCGCCCTGCCACACGTGGACGCCTGGAACACCTGGTTCGACGGCGACGGCAATACACCCGCCGGCTTCGCCGCCCTCAACACGCCGATCGACGCGGCAGCGTTGGCGGCCGGCCGCGTGCCGGCCGAGATCCGTCGGAGCGCGGCGGTGCTCGTGGTCCTCGACAAGACCTCGGCCGAGCGCACCGTACCGGCGGGCGTGACCCCGCTCGACGGATCGATGTCGCGCATCGCCGCAGGCCTTCGCGAGCTCGCTGCCGCGGGCGCCGACGAGGCGATCATCATCGCGAGCCCCATTACGGGACGCTCGATCACGGCGCTCGGCGAAGCGCTCGCGCTCCTCGACCGGTAGCGCCGTGCGCACGTTCGTGCTCGCGCTCCTGTCACTGCTCGTCGCGTGCGGACCGTCGTCTGGGACGCCCGCGACTTCGCTCGCGCCGATCACCGTCGGGCAGCGTCCGATCCGCCCCGTGCCTGCCTTCGGCGCCGTATGGATCGCGAACGCAGCGGACGGCACGGTCACGCGCGTCGACGCGTCGACCGGCGCCATCGCCGCCACGATCCGGGTCGGAGATCCGCAACGGCTTCTCGCGGCGGGGTGCGCACCGTCCTCGGAGCACGCGTACGCCACCGGCTCGTTCGGTCTCCGCGCATGCGACAGCCCGAGCGCCGCCGCTGCCGGCGCCGGCGCGATATGGGCGACCGCCAACGATCGGAACGCGCTCGTGCGGATCGAGCCAGCGACGAACACCGTCACCGACACGGTCGCGCTTGGCTTCGACCCGTGGGCCGTGATCGGGGGTGACGACGCCGTCTGGGTCAGCGACTACGTGAGTGACGCGGTCGTGCGTATCGATCCGCGGACCTCCACCGTGACCGCGCGGATCTCGCTCCCCGCCGGCCCGACGGAGATGGCGATCGCGCCGGGAACGCTCTGGGTCGTGTGCAGCGCGGGCGGCACCGTGGCACGCATCGACACCCGACGCGGTGAGGTCGTCGCGACGATCCCGGTGAGCGCGTGGGCCCTCGCGATCTCCGTCAGCGGGGACGACGTGTGGGTGCGCGGTGGCTCGACGCGCGGCGATGGCGGCCTCGCGCGGATCGACGCCCGGACGAACACGGTGATCGCGACATTCCAGGCGGGCGCGCCACAGGGCCGCGAGGGCGTGGCGTCGATCGCAGCGACCGAGCGCGGCGTCTGGGTGCCGGGTGTGACGCTCGACCTCGTCGATCGCGCGACCGGCGCGATCATCGCGGCGCGTACGGTCCCGAGCTACGCGGTCGCGTCCGATGGGCCGTGGCTCTGGGTGCTGGATGTCTTCGGCCAGCTCCGCCGCGAGAGTGCGCGGTAGCGCCTAGAGCGCGTCCCCGAGCTTCGAGTTCTCCCGCGGATCGATCGGCACCGCTACGAGCGCCGGGCCGTCGCCGTCGAGCGCGCGCCTGAGCGCCGGAAGCAGATCGTCCGCAGCTGCGACCGCCTCGGCGCGGATACCGAATGCGTGCGCGAGCTGCACGAGGTCGGGATTGCCGAACTCGATGCCGCCCGTGCGCTTGAAGCGACGCTGCTGGTTCGCCTCGATCACGCCGTAGCGGCCGTCGACGAGGACGACCATCACGATCGCGGTGCCGAGCCGCTTCGCGGTCTCGAGCTCCTGGACGTTCATGAGGAAGCCGCCGTCGCCGGAGAACGCGACGACCTTGCGGTCAGGCCGGACGAGCTTCGCGGCGATCGCGCCGGGAACGGCGATGCCCATCGGGGCGAACCCGTTCGCGACGATCACCGTGTTCGGCGCATACGCCGGGTACAGACGCGAAAGCCAGACCTTGTGCGCGCCGACATCGCAGATGACGATGTCCAGGTCGCCGAGCGCAGCGCGCAGATCCGCGACGACACGCCTCGGCCAGAGCGGGAACGCGCCGTCACCCGTGACGCGCAGCTGGTGGCGCTTGTGCGCGGCGACGGGTCGGGGCGTGACGAGCGGCGTCAGCGCGTCCAGCGAATCGGCGATCTCGCCCACGACCTCGGTCGCGATCACGTAGCTCGCGTCGATCTCGGCGGGGCGGTTGTCGATGTGGACCACCCGCTTCTCGCCGCGCGGGTTCCAGAGCTCGGGCGACCATTCGACGAGGTCGTAGCCGACGCAGATGACGACGTCCGCGTCCGCGAGCTCCTCGAGTGCGGCGAGATCGGCGCCGGGGCGCTGAAGCCCGGCCGCCGGGAGCGCCGAGGGATCGCGGTCATCGACCGCGCCCTTCGCCATGAACGTGTGGGTCGCCGGGATATGGGTCCGCGCCACGAACGCGCGAATGGCGGTCACCGTCCCGTGGCCCGCGGCATCGCGCCGAACGACGCCGTTCCCGACCAGCAGGATCGGACGGGTCGCGCCGTTTATTGCCTCGGCCGCGGCCGTGATCGCGTCATCACGAGCGGCGGCATAGCGCGTACGGCGGACCGGCATCGGACTCCCAGCGGTCTCGTGCTCCGCGACATCCTCGGGCAGCTCGACGTGGGTGGCTCCGGGCCGCTCGAGACGTGCCACACGGAAGGCGGTGCGGATCACCTCACCGGTCTGGTCGGGGACCTCGATGCGCGCGCCCCACTTCACGACCGGCGCGAACATGCCGAGGACGTCCACGTACTGGTGCGACCGCTTGTGGATGCGCTCGAGGCCGGCCTGTCCGGTGATCGCGACCAGCGGCGCGCCATCGAGCGTCGCGTCGGCCACGCCGGTCAGGAGGTTCGTGGCGCCTGGCCCCAGCGTCGCGAGGCACACGCCCGGGTACGACGTGAGCCGTCCGGCGACGTCGGCCATGAATGCGGCGCCCTGCTCGTGGCGGACGATGACCTGCTGGATCTTCGCGCTGTCCTCGAGCGCCAGCCCGAGCGCGATAGTCTCCTCGCCGGGCAGTGCGAACACGTGGCGAACGCCCTCATTCTCGAGACACTCGACGACCAGCTGCGCGACGGTGCTATTCGGCGTTGGGGACCTGTGCCGCCGCTTTCGCGGGTCCGACCCAGATGGTCTGGATGTTGACGAACTCGCGGATGCCGAAGCTCGAGAGCTCTCGACCGTAGCCGCTCTTCTTCACGCCGCCGAACGGGAGGCGCGGATCCGAGGCGACCATGCCGTTGATGAAGACGGAGCCAGACTCGATCCGGCGCGCGAGCGCCTTTGCCGCGGCCTCGTTCCGTGACCAGAGGGCGGCGCCGAGCCCGTAGGGAGAGCTGTTCGCCACGCGGACCGCCTCGTCTGCGTCGCGCACCGAAAGGAGCGCGGCCACCGGTCCGAAGGTCTCGTCCTTCAAGACCGGCATGTCCTCGGTCACGTCCGCGAGGAGCGTCGGCTCGTAGAACCAGCCCTTCCCGCCCGGACCCGCGCGCCGCTTGCCACCCACGACGACTCGCGCACCCATTCGGACGGACTCGGCGACCTGTTGTTCGAGCGCGTCGCGGAGGTCCGCGCGGGCGAGCGGTCCGACCTGGGTCGCGGGATCGATGGGGTCACCGACCCGCAGTGCGCGGATCGCGTCCGCGAAGCGTCGCTCGAAGTCGGCGGCGATCGGCGCCTCCGCGAGGAAGCGCTTGGCCGCGATGCAGGACTGACCCGTGTTCTGGAAGCGGGCACGGGCAGCCGTGTCCGCGGCGCCCTGGAGATCCGCGTCGCGGAGCACGATGAACGGGTCCGAGCCGCCGAGCTCGAGGACCGCCTTCTTCACCGCGCGCCCCGCGAGCTCCGCGAGCCGCGACCCGGTCGCGGTGCTGCCCGTGAGCGTGATCGCGCGGATACGGTCGTCCGCGATGAGCGGCTCGATCGCGGCGCCGGGGACCAGGAGCGTGCGGAGCAGACCGGCGGGGAACCCCGCGTCGCGGACCGCCTCCTCGAGCGCGAGCGCGCACTGTGGAACGTTCGAGGCGTGCTTCAGCACAGCGGCGTTGCCGGCCATGAACGCCGGGGCGAGGAAGCGGACGACCTGCCAGAACGGGTAGTTCCAGGGCATGACCGCGAGGACGACGCCAAGCGGCTCGAACGCCACATAGCTCTCACGGGCGTTGGTCGCGACCGGCTCGTCCCGCAGGAACTCGGCGGCATGATCGGCGTAGAACTCGCAGTTCAACGCGCACTTCTCGATCTCAGCGAGCGCTTGGGTGATGGGTTTGCCCATCTCGAGGGTGATGAGCCGGCTGTAGCGATCTGAGCGCTCGCGCAGGATCTTCGCGAAGACCCGAAGCGGTGCCGACCGGTCCAGGGTCGCGGTCTGCCGCCAGATGCCGAAGGCCGCGCTCGCTTGCGCGAGCGCGACCTCCATGTCGCTGGTCGTGTGCTGGTCGAATCGCGCGAGGACCGCCTCGGTGGCGGGGTTGACCGACTCGATCGTGCTCACCAAGGCCGCGCTACGCGGCGACTTCCTTCTTGCGGCGGCCACGGGGGCCGGCAGCGAAGTCGGGCTTGGCGACGTCGATCACGCGGTGCGTGTAGGCGTGGACGGCGAGCTCGTGCGCGTCACGCTCGGCGGCGGCCGCGAGGAGCAGCTTCAGGGTCTTGTCGTCGGCGGGCGAGAAGACGGCGTCGCAGTCCATCGTCGCGCGACAGGGGAGTCCTGAGGTCTTCATACGGGGGTACCTCCATTTGGTATCCGGCAGCTTGGTCGGTGGGCGGCCGCCCGAGTTTGTCCATTTCCACAACAAAGGGGACGAAGCGGCCGAACGTGCCTGACGAGGGCGTGTGGACGCACAGCATACCACACAGGTAGTTGCACCCACAACATCGCGGTCGCCGGCCTAAAATGGGCTCGCGATGACGACGACCACGAACTCCGTGGCTGACGACCTCCGCGAGCGCAACCGGGCACGCCTGGCGCGTGCCGAGGCGCAGGTGGTACTGATCGGCACGGTCACCGCGCCGTTCACCGAAGCGAACGTGCTGCGCCCGTACAACGAGATCGGCATCGAGATCGCGAGCGCCGGCAGCGAGTGTGGACTGCTGGCTGAGGTGCATCCGGATCCTGAGGTCCGCGCCGCGGCCGACACGATCATCCAGGAGCTCTCCGCCTTTTCGACTCGACTCGGCCAGGACCGTCCGCTCTACGACGCCCTTGGTGAGGTGGACGGCGCCGCTCTCGACCCGGTGACGCGCCGCGTCATCGAGCTCGCGCGCCGCGACATGCGCCGGACCGGCATCGAGCTCGCGCCGACCGACCAGGAGAAGGTCCGCACGGTCCGCGCGGAGCTCGTGAAGGTCGAGCAGGAGTTCGCGAAGAATATCCGGGACGACGTGGGCGAGGTCGCGATCGATCCGGCCCAGGCCGCGGGCATGCCGGCTGATTACATTGCGGCGCATCCGGTCGACGCGAACGGGAAGATCCACATCACCACGAACTATCCGGACCTCATCCCGTTCCTGACCTACGCCAAGGACGAGCCTGCCCGGAAAGAGCTCACGATCGTGAACAACCTCCGGGCCGTGCCACAGAACATCAAGCTCCTAGAGGAGATGCTGAAGAAGCGCGCGCATCTCGCGGCACTCTTGGGTTACGCGAACTGGGCCGAGTACGCGTCAGAGGACAAGATGACCGGGTCGGCCGCGGCGATCGGTGCGTTCATCGACCGTGCGCTCGACGCCTGTCGCGAGAGCGCGCTGTCCGAGTACGCGGATCTGCTCGCCGAGAAGCAGGCGGAGCACCCGGGCGCGAATGAGATCGGCACGTGGGATACGGCGTACTTGCTCGAGCGCGTGAAGGCCCGGAAGTACAGCTACGACGGGCGGGAGCTGCGACCATACTTCGAGTACCGCGCCGTCCGCCAGGCGATCCTGGACCTCAACAGCGAGCTCTTCGGGCTCACCTTCAGGAAGGTGGACCTGCCGCTGTGGCATCCGTCGGTCGAGACGTTCGCTGTGAGCGTCGACGGTCGGGAGATGGGCCACATCTCGCTCGATATGCACCCGCGGGACGGCAAGTTCAAGCACGCGGCCTGCTTCACGCTCGTCCCGGGATTCAAGGACCGCTCCAAGCCGCACGGGGTCCTCGTGTGCAACTTCCCGGATCCGAACGCGCAGGAAGGCCCGGCTCTCATGCAGCACTCCGAGGTCGTCACGTACTTCCATGAGTTCGGGCACCTCGTGCACGGGATCGTGAGCGGCGACGTCGCGTGGGCCCGGGTCCGGCGTCCCTCCGAATGGGACTTCATCGAGGCGCCGTCGCAATTCCTGGAGGAATGGATCTACGACTACGACGTCCTTCGCCGCTTCGCGAAGCACGTCGAGACCGGTGCCGTCATCCCCGAGAGCCTCGTGAAGAAGCTGCGTGACGCACGCGACTTCGGGCGCGGTACCCACGTCCAGCGCCAGCTCATGCTGTCGGCGATCGCGCTCCGGCTGCACGACCGCGACCCCAAGGGCCTCGACACGACGAAGGTCGTATTCGACGCATCGCGGGAGTTCTCGAAGATCGTGATGCCGGAGGGCACCGCGATGCAGGCGGCGTTCGGCCATCTCGAGGGCTACACCGCCCTCTATTACACGTACATGTGGTCGCTCGTGATCGCGAAGGACATGCACAGCCTTTTTACCGACGGTCTCATGGACCTGAAGCAGGCGAAACGCTACCGGGACCTCGTCCTCGCTCCGGGTGGAACGAAGCCGGCGGCGGATCTGGTGAAGGACTTCCTCGGCCGCCCGTACGGCTTCGACGCGTTCAAGGACTGGCTCGCGCCGCGCGACTAGCCCCTGCCGCGCGCGGCCATCGCCTTCGCGAGCGCCGCGGCGAGTTCATCCGGACGCTGCGTGCCGACAAGCACCTTCCCGCCCTTGCCCTTCTTGAGCTGGATGATGACCCCGGTGTTGCCGCTGACGTTGTATGCCATGCCGCTCATCGTGAAGTGGACGCCCCAGCCGCCGGACTCCAGCATCGAATAACGGCGCGCCTCGAAGCTCTCGATGTCGTCGATCGGGATCCGGCGCGTCGGCCAAAGGCCGTGGAAGTGCACATAGACGCCGTCGCTCCGTACTTCGGTCTCTAGGCGGGCGAAGCCGAAGATCCAGACGACGACCGCACCGACGACGGCCACGCTGACGGTCGCGGGACCGGAAGGCCGCGACATGGAGACCGCGATGACCGTCACCAGGAACGGCAATCCGATGAGCACGCCAAGCCACAGCCAGGAGCTGCGGAAGTATTGGTCCTCATGGAAGTACACGGTTGGATCCGTCCTCACGCCGCTGACGCTAGCATCGCGCTGTGGCCACCAAGCCAGACGTGAAGATCCCCGACGGAGCGCCGCCGGCCGACCTCGCGACCGAGGACCTCGTCGTCGGCACGGGCGCCGAGGCGACTGCGGGTAAGACCGTCGACGTGCACTACGTCGGTGTCGGGTGGTCGACCAAGAAGCAATTCGACGCGTCCTGGGACCGTGGCGGCACGTTCTCGTTCCCGCTCGGCCAGGGCCGCGTGATCAAGGGCTGGGACCAGGGCGTCGCCGGCATGAAGGAAGGCGGTCGCCGCCGCCTCACGATCCCGGCGAAGCTCGGCTACGGCGACCGCGGCGCGGGCGCCGACATCAAGCCCGGCGAGACGCTCGTCTTCGTGGTGGATCTGGTCAAGGTCCGCTAACCCGCCCGCACGCAGCTCCGCATCGCGAGGCGCACGCACTCCACATCGTTGTTCTTCGCCGCGACGACGCGCACTACCGCCGTGTCGAGACCCGCCGTGAGCGCCTCGAATCCCGCAGCAGCGTCCTCGGGCCGCCCCCAGAAGCCGACGCGGGAGAGCAGCTCGTCCGGGAGCAGCGCCGCGAGATCGTCGTCGCCCGCGCCACGCTCCTTGCGGGCCTCGATATCGGTCAGCGCCTCGTCGAAACCCATGCGGCTGAAGTGCCCGCGATAGCCCTTCGTCGGATCGGCGCCCGGCCGCACCATCGCATATCCGAGGACCATCTTCGCGAGCGCGGACCTCGCTGCGGCGACATCGGGGTCCACGCACACGCGGATGTACTGATGGATCGTGACGCCGCGCATCTCGTTCCCTCCATGCAGCGCACCGGCCGCCACCCGCTCGCGGCTCCAGAGCGTCTGGTCGGGCGACGACCAGTTGAGCGCCGCGCCGTCGTACGCCTCGCCGGCGAGATGGAGCATCTGGGGACCCAGCGCGCCCAGGTAGATGCGGCCGGCGGCCAGCGCCGGGCGCAGGGTGGAGGCGAGCTCGCGCATCCGGTGCACGGGTCGTTCGCGGATGTTTCCGGCCCCGACGCCGAGGATGAACTGGCCGTCCGTCGCCGCGGCCGCGCGCCGCGCGCCGGCGATCAGGCGGTCGGCGCTCCACGTCTGGATCGGGAGCACCGAGATCCCCGTCTCGAGGCCACTCGCGGCATGCCAGCGGATGCACAGGTCGAAGGGGTCGTCGTTCTCGGCGCGGGCAGGTGTCCACAGGCTCGTGTACCCGAGCACCGCCGCTTCGGCCGCGACGTCGTCGTGTTCTGTGCCGGAAAGCACCAAACGGCTGTCGAGCCCAAGGCCGATGCGCACGGCCGGAACGGTACCCTCTTCCTGTGGGGAGCGATGCTCTGGAAGCCTTCCATCCCGCGGTCCGCGAGTGGTTCCGCACATCGTTCCCCCGGCCGACGCCGGCGCCCGCACGTCGCCGTGGGCGCAGGTCCGCGAGCTCGACGACCCGAAGCTGCGGGAGATCGTCGGGCACGCCCGCACGCTCATCCGGCTCAACCGCGATGGCGGGCAGCGTCGCACCCATTTCGCGCTGAACGCCGGAGAGCGCATGTTGGTCGATGAGCGTGCCGGGCTCCCGTGTCACGTGTGCGCCACGATGGTGGAGTCGGGCTGGCATCCCGACGAGGTGCGCAAGTCGTGGTTCTGCCGAACCTGCCAGAACGTGGCGGATGTGCCCAGGCTCGCGCCGGTCCCGGCCGTGCACGTCCGTCATCGCGACCGGCTGTGAGAGCATCGACGCATGACGCGCGCGCGGTTGACATTCACGCACGGTGACCCGATCGAGTTCGCGCTCGAGGAGGTCGCTGCGTTCGGTCCGGACATCTCTGGATTCCGGGCGTGGCTCGGTGCGGTCCATGCGTCCGCCGAGGGCCGCTGGCTGATCCGTTTCGGTGAGGACGAGATCCTCGGATTCCGGCGGAGCGAACTGAAGCGCATCCGCGCCACGCCCGAGGGCGCGGAGCTCACGCTCGGCGCCGAGGGTGAGGAGCCCGTGGCGGTGCGCGCGGCCGACGTGACCTCGTACGGCCCCGAGCCGACCGACGTACGGTCGTGGCTCGGCCGCCTCGCGCATGGCACCGGCGATGCCTGGATCCGCTTCGGCGATGGGCACGAGCTGCGCTTCGCGATCGGTAACGGACCGCACATCAGATTCCTGGAGCAGACCGACACGCTGCCTGAGGGCGGCATCCGCCTTCCGCTGGCATAAAGAGGAGAGACGATATGTGCCGGAGCATCAAGCGCCTTCGCACCATCGAGGGCGTCGCCGCTGACGACGAGATCCGCGCGGCCGCGCGTCAGTTCGTGCGGAAGGTGAGCGGAATGCAACAGCCCGCGCCGAAGAACGCGGACGCGTTCGAGGCGGCAGTCGATGCCATCGCCCGGGTGTCTCAGGAGCTGCTCGGCGTGCTACCGCCGTCGAAGGCCGCCGTCCCTGTGCCGAGGCCGCGCACCCGCTAGCGGCCGCTACTGTTTTTGGTCATGATGTAATTTCAGTAATGGTGTAAGACCGTAATTGAGGAGACAGAACATGGGCGAAACAGACGAGATCAAGGGCTGGGTTGCGGGACGCGTCCCG
The DNA here is from genome assembly GCA_038227105.1 of Candidatus Limnocylindria bacterium. Lineage (GTDB taxonomy): Bacteria > Chloroflexota > Limnocylindria > P2-11E > P2-11E > UBA4735. The sequence goes on from JBBRQB010000001.1 coordinate 24,516, forward strand.
GCAGACTGGTACCAGGGCACCCCTGAGGTGACCGTGGACCGCGAGGAGATCGTGGTCGTCGGCAGCCTCAAAGAGGCGAAGGTCGATGGTGGCGAGGACGCTCAGAAGGCCGCCGCCGCCGGCAGGGTCAAGCAGCACCGCGAGGACACCCGCGAGAAGCGGATGCAGATCTCGAACGAGGCCGAGCACCGCTTCGAGCGCCCGATCTCGTGGGGCGTGAAGATCGGTGACAAGAGCTTCCTCTTCACGCATCTTTCGATCCCGGTGATGACGCGCCTCCGCCAGAAGGAGCGCGCGGTCCTCGACTCGCTCGTGGACGCGGGCGTCGCCCGCAGCCGCAGCGAGGCGGTCGCGTGGTGCGTTCGCCTGGTCGACCAGCACGAGTCGGACTGGCTCACCGATCTCCGCGAGGCGATGTCCAAGGTCGCCCAGGTTCGCTCGGGCGGACCGCTCAACTAGCGATGACGGTCGAGTCCGGGCCCGAGGTCCTTGACGCGTTCTCGGCGGCCGTCGTCACGGTCGTCGAGCGCGTCGCGGCCTCGGTGGTCCACGTGACCTCCGGCCGCGGCGGGGGCAGCGGTTTCGTGATCGCCCCAGATGGGTATCTCCTCACGAACGCGCACGTCGTCGAAGGCGGCGCGCAGCCGCGCATCACGTTGCACGACGGGACCGAGCTCGCTGCATCGGTCGTCGGCAGCGACGCGAGCACCGATCTCGCGGTCATCCGCGCGCTCAACGGCTCGACGCTTCCGTCGGTGACGCTCGGCGACTCCGACGCGCTCCGCGTCGGGCAGCTGGTCATCGCGATCGGCGACCCGCTCGGATTCCAGTCGACGGTCACCACCGGCGTCGTGAGCGCGCTCGGGCGTTCGCTCCATGCGCGTGACGGCCGGCTCATCGAGAACATCGTTCAGACCGACGCCGCGCTGAACCCGGGCAACTCGGGCGGCCCACTGGTGGACACCAGGTCGCGCGTCGTCGGGGTGAACACGGCGATCATCCCCAACGCGCAGGGCATCTGCTTCGCGATCCCCGCGGCCACCGCGCACCGTGTCGCGGGAGCGCTCATCCGTGATGGCCGCATTCGCCGCGCGTGGCTTGGGATCGGCGGCACGGCCACGCCACTCGGCCGCGGTCTCGCGACCGCGCTCGGTGTGCCCCTCGCGGGCATCCGGGTGGTCGAGGTGACGACCGGATCGTCCGCTGACCTCGGCGGTCTCAAGGCCGGTGACGTCCTCGTCGCGGTCGATGGCGAGCCGGTGCCGACGTTATCGCGCCTGCAGGCAGTCCTGACCGAAGGCCGGATCGGCAAGGCGGTGCCGGTCCGGCTGGTGCGACGGGGTGAGCTGTTGGAGCGGTACGTCGTGCTACGCGAGGCGAAGACGACGCCGAAGCGCTAGACCGGCGGGGCCGCGACCTTCTTGTGCAGCTGGATGTGACCGGGGATCCGGTGGTAGCCCATCTCCTCGTTCAGGTGAAGGATCGGCTTGTTCTCGCCGTCATTGTTCGTGCGGACATGCTTCACGCCCAGCGCGATCGCCTGTGACACCGTCTCGCACTTGAGCGCGCGTGCAACGCCGCGTCCGCGCACCGAGCGAGACGTGCCGGTGTAGTCCGTCCACACGTTACCGACCCCCGGCGGGTACTCGAGGACCGACATGCCGACGATCGCCTGTCCGTCCCGCGCGACCCACAGGCGATCGGCGTGCAGGCCCGGCGAGCTCATCCACTTCATGAAGCTCTCGAAGCTCTCCGGCGTGTGGGGCACGGTGGTCGGGATGTCCTGGATCGATTCCTCGCACATCTGGTGCAGCTTGCGCCACTTGTCCGGATCGGCGACCCGGTCGATCGTCGTGATCTCGATCGCCTCCCTCCCCATGCGCTCGCGCGAGGCCGCCGTCATCGCCTCGAGCTTCTCCCGGTTGGCGGCGAGGTCGAGCTCCCAGCTCTTGCTTCGGCGCTCTTCCGTGTAGCCGCGCGCGACGAACGCCTCGTACTCGTCGTCGAAGCCCTCGAGCGAGCCCGCCATGAGGATGTACGTGCCGTCGTTGATCGCGTACGGCTCGAGCACGTCGAACGCCCGCTCGATGCGCTCCGCGCGCTTCGCATCCTTCGCGAACCAGGCGACCAGCCGCGCGCCGCGCACCGGTGACTTGGACCAGTCGGGATGTCCGAAATGGGCGTAGCCGACCGGCTCGCCGCCCTCCTCGATGATCCACCGGTCGTCGACGCGCTCCGAGTCGGCGGACAGCCACCAGTGGCGCATCTGCGCCTCGTTTGCGGGCTCGCTGGGGTCGCGGGCGGTCTGGAAGCGGACCGTCCATGGGAGGTCGGCCAGCGTCGCCGGTCGGAAGGTCATTCCGCCGCCGCGCAGGGCGCTGCGCGCAAAGGCTGTATCGGTGGGCACGCAAAAAGTGTAGGCAGCGAGCGCGGACCGTCTATCGCCCTCGATACTTTCACCGATGGCACCGCCCGTGTTCATGGACGTCGACAACACGCTCTTGGACAACGACGCCGCCAAGGCCGAGCTTGTCGCGCGGATCGCCGCGACCGTCGACGCCGGCGCGGCCCGTCAGTTTTGGGTGCTCTACGAGGCGGTGCGCCATGACGAGGGCTACGTCGACTTTCCGGGCACGGTCGAACGGCTGCGCGCGGAATCTCCGAACGCGGCGGACCGCATCGCGCAGCTCCTCGACGAGCTGCCGTTCGCGCGGTTCGTCTATCCGGGCGTGCTCGAGATGATCGAGCGCCTGTGGGCGGCGTCCTTCACGCCGGCGATCCTGAGCGACGGCGATGACGTCTTCCAGCCGCGCAAGATCGAACGCGCCGGGCTCGCCGCAGCGGTGCGCGGCAACGTGTTCGTGTTCGTGCACAAGGAGCGGCATCTCGCGGAGGTCACCGGGCGTTTCGCCGGCCGGCCGGCGTTCGTCGACGACAAGGCGCCGATCCTCGGCCGCATTGAACGGCAGCTTCCGGGTGCGCTCACGGTCCACGTCCGTCAGGGAAGCTATTCGGCGCAGCCCGTCGACCCCGGCGACCCGCCGCCAAACATTGAGCTCGATCGGATCGCTGAGCTGGACCGGGTCCTCGCGCGCGGCTGATCAGGCGACGCGCGCCTCTCCCCCGAGCCGCGTCCGGAGGACGCGCAGCACCCACTTCTCATCCGCATCCAGGTCGTTCGCATCGGCGAGGTCGGCCGCGCGGCGGCGAACCGTCCGCAGGAGCGAGCCGTCGAGGTACGCGTCGATGATCGCGGGGTGGACGTAGCACTTCCGGCAGACGGTGCGGGTGTTCCCGAGCTTCTTCGCGACGTCCTCGATCGCTCCGCTGAGATTCCGCTTCGCCTCTGACTCGGACTCATATGGCTCGATCGCCGCGAGCGCGCGCGCGGCGAGCACAGTGCCTGCCCAGGTCCGGAAGTCCTTCGCCGTGAAGTCCTCGCCGGTGATGTCGCGGAGGTAGGCGTTCACGTCTTCGGACGCGACCTCACGCGGCTGGCCGTCGTCGCCTAGGTATTGGAAGAGCTGCTGGCCGGGAAGCTCGTCGAGACGCACGATCACCCGTGCGATCCGCCGGTCGATCACGTCGACCTCGTGGCGCACGCCGCTCTTGCCGCGGAAGCGGAATCGGATGCGCGATCCCTGCACCTCAACGTGCTCGTCCCGCATCGTCGTGAGACCAAAGGAACGGTTCAGCTTCGCGTACTCGTCGTTCCCGACGCGGATGAGCGTGGATTCAAGGAGTCGGACGACGGCGGCGAGGACGCGGTCGCGCGTGAGGTCGGGCGAGCGCAGGTCCTCGTCTGTCCTCGCGCGGATCTTCGGCAGGGCGCGGGCGAACTCGATCATGCGCGCGTACTTGGTGCCGTCGCGGACCTCCCGCCACCGCAGGTGATACCGGTACTGCTTGCGGCCCCGGGCATCCCGGCCGGTCGCCTGGAGGTGGTCGTTGGCACCCGGAGCGATCCAGACGCCGGTCCAGGCAGGTGGGATGGCCAGACTCCGGATACGCCGGAGCTCCACCTTGTCGTGTATCAGCGGGCCGTCCGGGACCCGGTACGCGAAGCCCGTGCCGGCACGTTTGCGCGTGATCCCCGGTCGGCCGTCGTCGGCGTAGCGAAGCCCGGCAGCCCGCGCCGCAGCTGGACCGTCGATGGAAGCGATGGCCATGTCCGACTGGGAAGCACCGGCCGTGCCATCCTGTTCTCCGTATCAGGAGGGCAATGAATGACCACTATCGACCGCGCCCGCTTCGGAACAGGCCTCACCTACGACGGATACAAGGAGCAGATGACCCGGAACCGGGACCGGGTGGACGCGAATGAGGCCCGTGTCACGATCGACCCCGACGACCTGAAGGCGTTCCAGAGGCTCGGCGGACCGATCCACGTGCTCGCGCTGGCTGAAGACTGGTGCGGTGATGTCATCGCCAACCTGCCTGTGCTGGGCAAGCTCGCGCGCGAGACTGGGACCCTCGACCTGCGCGTCTTCCTCCGCGATCAGAACAAGGACCTCATGCAGCGCTACCTCAACCAGGGGAAGTACGAGTCGATCCCGGTGTTCGCGCTCTTCGATGACGCCTTCAACGAGCTCGGTGTGTTCACCGAGCGGCCTGCGACCGTCACCGAGCGCCGCGCGAAGCAGCGTGAGCAGATCCACGCCGAGCATCCCGAGTTCGGACCCCATGGCGGGTCAGTGGACGCCCTTCCCGAGGACACGCGCGCCAAGCTCACCGCCGAGATCACCAAGCGGCGCGAGGACGACGTGGCCTGGGCCAATCGCGAGGTGATCCGCGCGCTGCTTGAGATCGTCGAGCGCGCACCCGCGAAGGCATGAGCGCGGTGCGGGTCCGGATCACGTATTGCGCCGAGTGTGGCTACGAGGACGAGGCCGTCGCGCTCGCGCGATCCCTCATGATCGAATTCCGCGAGAAGCTCTCCGCGATCGAGCTCGTGCCGTTCGTCGACGGCACGTTCGACGTGCGCGTAGGGGACGAGCTGGTCCACTCGATGGTCCGGGACGGCGGATTCCCGAATCCAGATTTGGTGAAGGCCGCCGTCAACGCGCACGTGACTGGTTGATTCCTAGCCTGTAGAGCCGGCCTTCTCTACTATGCTGCCGCAGGTCCACCAAACGGAGTAGTCCGTTTGGCGTATCCGCGGGGGAAAGAACAAGGAGGGTCATGTTGTCCAGCAAAGGTGTCATGCGCTATCTCGTTATCCCGGCGATCGTCGCGCTGCTCTTCGTTGCCACTGCCAGCTTCGCGCCGCTCCACGCACGCGCGGACTCCGGGGTCACCCGCCGGATCGCGCTGGTGGGGACCGGCTCGCCGGTGACCGCGACCGACCCGTACGGTGATGCGGTCGTCGGCGCCGACTTCCCGGCGATCGAGGACGAAGCCAGTCCGGCCGCGTTCAACGGGATCATCGACCGGTCGCTCTCCAGTGGAACGGGCATCGGTAGTGCCGCCCAGACCGGCAAGAAGGCGAAATCCGACCCGACGGTCGACGTCAGCTTTGAAGGGCTGAATCTGTACCAGCAGCGGTACGCCCGCCGCGGCAACCAGTTCACGGTCGAGCCACCCGACCAGGCCCTCTGCGCTGGCGGCGGCTACGTCGTCGAGGCGGTCAACGACGTCATGAACGTCTTCAGCTCGTCCGGTCAGTCGCTCCTGCCTGACAACACGAGCACGAACATCGTTTCGAACTTTCCGAGGAACGTGAACCACGCCGTAGACCTCAACTCGTTCTACGGCTACGCACCCGCGATCAACCGCAGCACCGGCGTCCGCGCGCAGTCCGTGACGGACCCGTCGTGCATCTACGACGCTGCGACCCAGCGGTTCTTCCTGGTCGTTCTGACGCTCGAGACCTACCCGAACGGGTCCTTCACGCTCACGAACCACCTCGACATCGCGGTCAGCCAGACCGCCAACCCGACGGGCACGTGGAACATCTACCGGGTCGACGTCACGAACGACGGATCGAACCCCGATGCCGCGAACGCCTGCCCGTGCCTCGGCGACTATCCCCACATCGGGGCCGACGCGAACGGCTTCTACGTGACCACCAACGCGTATCCCTGGAACGGCAATGGCTTCGACGGAGCGCAGCTCTACGCCTTCTCGAAAGCACAGCTCGCAGCAGGCGCGGCGACCGTGACGATGCAGCACATCGACACCTTCGGCGCGGTCAACGCGCCGAGCGACGCCGGCTCGACGCAGCCGGGCTTCACCGTGTGGCCGGCTCAGTCACCGGGAACGACGTCGTTCGACCTGAACGCCGGCGGCACCGAATACTTCCTGAGCTCCAATGCCGCTGACGAGGCGACGCATCCCGTCGCCGGCTTCGGCGGCAGCTACACCTCGAGTCAGCTCGTCGTGTGGGCGCTGACGAACACGTCATCGCTCAATACCGCGACGCCCGCCCTCGCTCTCAGCAACACGTTGCTCGGTGTGAATCAGTACGCGATCGCGCCCAAGGCGGACCAGCCCGGGTCGGCCACCGCTCCTGGGGCGACCGCCCCGCAGGGGCACTGCATCAATGACACGGCCACGGTCCTGTTTAACGGCCAGACCGGCTGCTGGTGGCTGCTCTTTAACCGCCAGCCGGCCCACAACGAGGCGATCTCCAAGCTGGATTCCAACGACACGCGTATGCAACAGGTCACCTACGCGAACGGCAAGATCTGGGGCGCGCTGGACACCGCCGTGAGCTTCGACTCGAACGCGGCCAACAACAAGGCCGGCGTGGCTTGGTACATCGTCAAACCCGACGTCTCGAGCGGCAGCCTTGCCGCGAAGATCGCGCTCCAGGGCACCTTGGGTGTTCCCGGCGCGAACGTCATCTATCCCGCGATCGGCGTCACGGCCAGCGGCCGAGGCGTCATGGCACTCACGCAGGTCGGCGCGAGCAACAATCCGAGCGCCGCATATGCGGCGATCGACGCGGTTGTCGGCGTCGGAGAGGTGCACATAGTCGCCGCCGGGGCCGCACCCGACGACGGTTTCACCAGCTACAAGGCCCAGGTGGGCAATCCGCCGCGCACTCGCTGGGGTGACTACGGCGCGGCTGCGGTCGATGGCAATTCGGTCTGGATCGCGAGCGAGTACGTCGCCAACGCCTGCAGCTACACCGCCTGGGGCGGGCCGTTCTTCGCCGGCGGCACCGGCGATAATCTCCTCGGCACTTGCGGCGGAGCCGCTCATGGCCCAGGCGTCCGCACGGCACTGGGAAACTGGTCAACCCGCATCAGCAAGCTGACCCCGTAACCTCGACAACGTACGAACGGTGAGGCCCCGGCAGCGATGCCGGGGCCTCATACTTTTCAGCATGACCGTCCTCGACACGCTCAACCGCCCGCTCCGCGATCTCCGGATCTCCGTCACCGACCGGTGCAACTTCCGCTGCGTGTACTGCATGCCCAAGGAGATCTACGGCAAGGGCTACCAGTTCCTGCCGAAGGATCAGCTACTGACGTTCGAAGAGCTCGGACGGCTCGCGACCGTGTTCGCGAGCCTCGGCACGCAGAAGATCCGCCTCACCGGCGGTGAGCCGCTCATGCGCCGGGGCCTCGACAGCCTGATCCGGATCCTCGCAGAGATCCCCGACGTCGACCTCACGCTCACGACGAACGGCGCGCTCCTCGCCGACCAGGCGCCTGCGCTCGCGGCCGCCGGCTTGAAGCGCGTCACGGTGAGCCTCGACTCGCTCGACGACACGGTCTTCAAGTGCATGAACGACGTCGACTTCCCGGTGGCGAAGGTCCTGGACGGGATCGATGCGGCCATCGCCGCAGGCCTCGAGCCGGTGAAGATCAACATGGTCGTTCGGCGCGGCCTGAACGATCAGAGCATCCTGCCGATGGCCCGGTACTTCCGCGAGAAGGGCCTGATCCTCCGGTTCATCGAGTACATGGATGTCGGCCACACGAACGGCTGGCGGCTGGAGGACGTGGTCTCCGCGCGGGAGATCGTCCGCACCATCGACGCCGAGCTGCCGCTGCTCGTGGCCGAGGCGAACTACACCGGTGAGGTGGCCGAGCGCTGGCGATATGCCGATGGCTCCGGCGAGATCGGCGTCATCGCGTCGGTGACCCAGCCGTTCTGCGCCGATTGCACCCGGGCGCGCCTCTCGGCCGACGGCGGCCTCTACACGTGCCTCTTCGCGACGACGGGCCGCGACCTGCGTGCCCTCCTCCGGGCAGGTGCGTCCGACGACGACATCCGCGAGGCGATCAGCTCGACGTGGGTCGAGCGGACGGACCGCTACTCCGAGCAGCGTTCCGGCGAGACCGCGGACCTCCACAAGATCGAGATGTCCTTCATCGGCGGCTGAGCCCCAGAGCTACCGTCGGTCTCTACGGACGGTCGGGCTCGAAGAGGTCGGCATCGGGGTGCCGACCCGTGCGGATGAGGCTCGCGATCAGCTCGCCGGCGGCCATCGCGTACCCGTTGCCATGACCGGTGAATCCGCCGCAGCGGTAGGTGCCGTCGGCGGCCTTTCCGAGATAGGGGAGCCCGTCGTGCGAGAAGCCCATCGTGCCGCCCCAGCGGTGCGTCACGGGCGCGTCGACACCGTGCTCGCGGAGGAATGCGTCGAGCTGCCGCTGGATCGTGTCGCTCGTGCCGTCGTCCTCCCCGACCTCATCGTCGAACGCCGTGTCGCGCCAGCCGCCGACAAGGACATTCCCTGCGGGAAGCTGCCGCCAGTAGCGGAAGCCGCGGTCGGCGTACGTCGGCCGCACGAAGATCCGCTGCGCGAGCGGCGCGGTCGCGCAGATCTGGCCGCGTACCGGGACCACCCGGGTCGGGACCAGGTGCGCCGTGTAGGCGTTCGTGCAGAGGACCACGGCGCCCGCCCGGACGGTGCCGCCGCGCGTGCGCACCGCTGACGGCGTGCAGGTCTCGACGGCCGTGTGCGTGAAGATGCGGGCACCGAGCCGCTCGGCGACGTCGGCCAAGCCGCGGACGAAGCGGACGGGATGGACCTCCCCATCGTCCTCGTACACCGCTTTTCGCTCGGCGGTCTCGAGCCGCACACGGACGCCGTGGGCGGCGAGCTGCCGCGCGCTTTCGATGATGTCCTGCCATTCCGCGTCGTCGCCCGCGATCTGATCCGATCCGTTCCACGCGCTGTCGCACTCGATCGCGTTGGCCCGGATGGCGGAGCGGAACAGGACCCGATTGGCGTACGTGAAGCGGAACACGCGGGTCGCCCGCTCCGGTCCGTATCTGGCGCACGCGGCCACATAGCTCTCGGCGACGCCGCCCAGGATGAACCCCGCGTTGCGGCCGCTCGCGCCTTCGGCCAGCTCGCCGCGCTCGAGCACGGCGACCGATCCGCCATCGCGTGCGAGTGCGTAGGCCGTCGCGATGCCCGCGATGCCGCCGCCGACGATCGCCACGTCCACGGTGATGTCCGCATCCAGCGGTGCCCGCGGCGTGACCGGCGCGCCATCGAGCCAGAGGCTGGTCACCGGGCGGTCTGCGCGATCCTCCCGAGCGCGTCATCGAGCTCGCCCGCCATGCGCTCCGCGTTCGCGGAGCCGATGCGCATCTGCTCGATCGCCTGGGCGGCGGTCTCCTTGATATCCGCGCTCTGCTTGTCCACGAGGAGCGCGGTGGCCTGATCGACGAGCGCGCGCGGCGTGATGTAGCCGAAGGCGTTCACGACCCGCTGCTTCCCGCCCGGATCCATCCGCACGACGAAGTCGTCCCACCGTGCCGTTGAGGCGCGCAGAGCGGCCTCGCGCGCGTTCTTGAGCGGCCCCATCGTGCGGATCAGGACGCTGCGGTCCTGGTCGCGGATGAGCTCGGTGAAGATCAGCTTCGCGTACCGGTCGATGAGCACCGGGTCGTAGAAGGACGTGAGCGCGCCGCGGAAGCGTGCCTCCTCCTGCGGATCGGTCCCCTGGGCCTCCTGCATCCGCGTGATGTACCGCTCGAAGAGGGCAGCATCGCCTTCGATCGCCGCGACCGACGCGATCGGTCCCGCGACATCGGGCTGCAACCGCGCCGTGCCGTCGAGGTGCGACGCCACGCGCGTGCGCGCCTCGGCGCGGACATCGGCGGCCGCGGCGGAGTGCCCGAGCGCGCCGATGACGAGCTGCCGCTTCTCACGCTCATCGGAGGTGTCGTCCTCCCGGTTCGTCCAGCCAAGCTTCTCGAGCTGGGGGCGGAAGGTGGCATCGGCGAGCTCGCGGAACGAGCGCTCGGTGGATCGCCGCAGGGCGTTGTGGTTGAGCCACCCGAGGATCTCAGCGAGCGAGCGCAGGACGTACAGGTCGTCCTCGCCCTTGAGGCCCGCGATGAGGCCGAGGACCTGGCCGATCGTCGCCTTGTTCGCCCGCGCGAGCGCCCACTGGTCGTCGATGAGCGCGATGCGCTCCTCGGGCGTCAACGCGGGCAGGTGCTCGGCGAGCCGCGCGATCGATGCGTCGTCGAACGCATAGCGGTAGAACCCGGCGCCGCCGCCGTTCGGGAAGTACCAGGTGGCACCGGGGAGGTCGACCGACCCGGTCGCGCCAGCGAGGACGTGCCGTAGCTCCTTGACCGAGCCGTCGCGGGTGCCATACCGGAACACGAGCGGTACGGGCCAGAGCTGGCCGGTGGGCCGCACGTTGGGATCGGCGAAGAACCGCTCCTGCTTCAGGTCGACGGTCAATCCGCCGCCCCTTTCGCGGACCGCGCAGGTCACGAGCGGATGGCCCGGCTCGGTGATCCACGCGGTGGCGAGACCGGTCACATCGCGCTTGGACGATTCGTCCAACGCCTTCCAGAAGTCGCCCGCTGTCGCGTTCGCCCACTTATGCCTGCCGAGGTAGATGCGTACGCCGGACCGGAAGTCGTCCTCGCCAAGGTAGTTCTCGATCATCCGCAGCACGCCCTGGCCTTTCAGGTACGTGACCGCGTCGAAGCGCTCGTTCGCCTCGTCGACGTTCTTGGCCTCCATGGAGATCGGGTGCGTCGAGACGAGCGAGTCGAGATTGAACGCCGGCGTGTTCTGGGCCACGACGTCCCGCCAGAAGCGCCACTCGGGATTGAGGCTGGCGGTGCACTTCTCGCCGACGAAGCTCGCGAACGACTCGTTGAGCCACAGATCGTTCCACCAGGCCATCGTCACCAGGTCGCCCCACCACTGGTGGGTCAGCTCGTGGGCCGCGACGCTGAAGACCGCCTTGAACGTCGCGGTCGACGCGGTCTTCGTGTCGGCGGCGAGGTAGGTGGTCCGGTAGGTGATGGCGCCGGGGTTCTCCATGGCGCCCGCCTCGAAGTCCGGGATGCCGATGGCATCGACCTTCGGCGGGAACGGGTACGGGATACCGGTGTACGACTCGAGCCATTCGATGGCGCGGACGTGCGCGTCACGCGCGTAGATCGCCTGATCCGCCGTGCCCTTGGGGAGCCACACCCGGCACTCGACGTTCGTCTTCGACGTGACCGGCGGCGTTGCCTCGTACGGCCCGACCGTGAACGCGACGAGGTACGTAGACATGATCGGGGTCTCGCGGAACACGGTCAGCCTGCGGTCGCCGCGCTCCTCGGTGCGCTCGACCGGCATGTTGGCGATGGCAGCGAGGCTCGCGTCGTGGACCAGCTCGAGCGCGAAGGTCGCCTTGAACTCGGGCTCGTCGAAGCAGGGGAACGCCCGGCGGGCGTCCGCGGCCTCGAACTGCGTCGCGGCGTAGCGCTCGCCGGGACGCGTCGAGCGATACAGCCCGCGCAGCTTCTCGGCGATCTTGCCGGTCCACGCGAGCGTCACGTCGTGCGTGCCGGCGGGAAGCTCGCGCGACAGCGTCAGCGTGGCGGTCTGCGACTCGGCGTCGTACGCGACGCCCGCGACGTCACCGCCGGTCTTGATGTCGAGGTCGACGCTGTGGAGGGTGAGCTCACGCGCCGGCTTCGCGACGGTCAGCGTGATCGTGGCCTCGGCGGCCGACAGCCAGGTATCGAGGTCGAGGTCGACATGCAGGGCGTAGCGCACCGGACGCACGTCCTTCGAGAGCCGGAAGTCGTTCACGCGTTCCTCCCAGGCGAACCTTCGGAAATCGTACCCAAATGCGGGCCCGGTACCGCAAAAAGCCTTACGGTTGAAGGACCGAAATGCCGCCCCAATTCATCTTCACCATGCGCGAGCTCAAGAAGCTCGTTCCGGGCACCCAGAAGGAGATCCTGAAGGGGATCTACCTCTCCTTCTACCCGGGTGCGAAGATCGGCGTTCTTGGCGCGAACGGCGCCGGGAAGAGCACGCTGCTCCGGATCATGGCCGGCATCGACAAGGAGTACATCGGCGACGCCCGGCTGACCGAAGGTCACACGGTCGGCTTTCTCGCGCAGGAGCCTGTCCTCGACCCATCGAAGGATGTACGCGCCAACGTCGAGGAAGGCGTCGCGAAGCAAAAGGCCGTCCTCCAGCGGTTCAACGACCTCTCGGCGAAGTTCGCGGAGGACCTCTCCCCCGAGCAGATGGAGAAGGTCGGCGAGGAATTCCAGAAGACCCAGGACGAGATCGAGGCCAAGGGCCTCTGGAACCTCGACACCGACGTGGACTTCGCGATGGACTCGCTGCGGCTGCCGCCGGGCGACCAGGACGTGACGACGCTCTCCGGCGGCGAGCGGCGTCGCGTCGCGCTCTGCCGTCTGCTCCTCCAGAAGCCGGACTTGCTGCTCCTCGACGAGCCCACGAACCACCTGGACGCGGAGTCGGTCGGCTGGCTCGAGCGTTTCCTCAAGGACTACGCCGGCACGGTCGTCGCGGTCACGCATGACCGGTACTTCCTCGACAACGTCGCCGGCTGGATCCTCGAGCTCGACCGCGGCGAGGGCATCCCGTGGGAGGGCAACTACAGCTCGTGGCTGAATCAGAAGCGCAAGCGTCTCGCCGACGAGGAGAAGCAGGAGAGCGCGCGGCAGCGAACGCTGTCGCGTGAGGCGGCGTGGGTCGCGCTGTCACCGCGCGCGCGCCACGCGAAGAGCAAGGCCCGCATCGCGTCGTACGAGAAGCTGCTCGCCGAGAACCCCGAGGAGCGCGAGCGCGATCTCGAGATCAGCATCCCGGCCGGTCCGCGGCTCGGCGACATCGTCGTGAAGGCCGACGGCCTGCGGAAGGGCTACGGCGACAAGCTTCTGTTCGACGACCTGACGTTCGACCTCCCACGGGGCGGCATCGTTGGGATCATCGGCCCGAACGGAGCGGGGAAGACCACTTTGTTCCGGCTCATCACCGGCGAAGAACAGCCGGACGGCGGCACGCTCCGGATCGGCGATATGGTCCAGGCGGCCTACGTGTCCCAGTCGCGCGACACGCTGGATCCGGCGAAGACCGTGTGGACGGAGATCGCCGGCGGTGACGAGACCATCATGGTCGGTGGCCGTCCGCGGAACGCGCGGAGCTACGTTGCCTCGTTCAATTTCAAGGGTTCCGACCAGCAGAAACGGGTCGGCGATCTCTCCGGCGGCGAGCGCAACCGTGTCCACCTGGCGAAACTCCTGCGCCGTGGCGGCAACCTGCTGCTCCTCGACGAGCCGACGAACGATCTGGACGTCGACACGCTCCGGGCCCTGGAAGAGGCGCTGCTCGACTTCGCGGGCTGCGCGGTCGTCATCAGCCACGACCGGTGGTTCCTGGACCGCGTCGCAACGCACATCCTCGCCTTCGAGGGCGACTCGAAGGTCCGGTGGTTCGACGGGAACTACGCGGACTACGAGGAGTACCGGCACAAGGAGCTCGGTGCCGAGGCCGATCGCCCGCACCGGCTCCGTTACAGACCCCTCACCCGGGCGTAGCCACACCCTCGTTCTCGTCTGGCGGTATCTTCTTTCCGATGGCCGACGTCGCTCACACCGCGGCGTACCGGCGTGGCGTGATCGGCCGCACGTTCGGACACCTCCTCGATAGCGAGCGCGCGTTCGGCTACTCGCTTGTCGCCCCCGCGGTGATCTACATCGTGGCCCTGGTCGCGTATCCGTTCGGCATCGCGATCTGGTTCACCGTCACCGACGCGACCGTCGGCGATCCGCTCGGGAAGTTCATCGGGCTTGGGAACCTCATCGCGATCTTGGACGACGATGTCTTCAAGCGCGCTCTGGTGAACACGTTCATCTTCACGCTCACGTCCCAGGCGCTGCAGATGGTCCTTGGCACGACGCTCGCGTTCCTGCTCATGCGAAAGTTCCGCTTCCGCCGGACGATCCGGGCGCTCATCCTCCTGCCGTTCACGATCCCGGTCGCGATCGGCGCGATGGCCTGGAACTGGATGCTCAACCCCACCTACAGCGTCATCAACTGGGTCGGCGAACGGATGGGACTCTTCCAGTACGGGCCCAACTGGCTCGGCGAGGAGAACTACGCGATGGCCTCGATCATCCTGGTGAATGTCTGGCGCAACCTGCCATTCACAGCGATCGTCCTCACAGCGGGGATCAGCGCGGTGCCGCAGGAGATCATCGAGGCCGCGAGCCTTGACGGCGCGCGGTTCATTACCCGCTGGCGCAAGATCATGGTGCCGATCATTGCGCCGATCCTGTACATCGCGCTGCTCTTCTCGCTCGTCTTCACCTTCACCGACATGACCGTCGTCTGGCTGCTCACCCGCGGCAACCCCGTCAACTCGACCCACGTGCTCGCGTCGTACGCGTTCCTCCAGGGCATCGTGGCCGGCTCTCTGGGACGTGGCGCCACGATCTCGCTCTTCCTGTTCCCGGTGCTGCTGCTCGGGGCTCTCGTGATGCTCCGGTCGCTCAAGTCAAGGCAGCTCGACTGATGGTGACGCTCGCCCCGCACGTCAGCCCGACCGCGCACCGCGCGCACCACTCGGCGACCTATCGCCTGCGCAAGATCCGCAACGAGGTCGCCTTCTGGGCCTTGCTGTCGGTGTTCATCCTCTTCGCGGCGTTCCCGGTGTACTGGATGTTCATCACCGCGTTCAAGCAGGTGAACGACCTCTACAACCTGCAGAACAACCCGTTCATCTTCAACCTCGCGCCGACCCTGGAGCAGATCCAGTACCTGCTCGAGAAGACCAACTACGTCAACTGGATCAAGAACACCCTCGAGGTCGGTCTGCTCGTCGTGCTCATCACCCTCCTGCTATGCGTGCCCGCGGCCTACGCGCTCTCGCGGACGAAGTTCCCAGGATCGGGCGCGCTCGGTATCGGTATCTTCCTCACGTACCTCGTCCCGCCGACGCTCCTCTTCCTTCCGCTGTCGCAGCTCGTCGTCGGCCTTGGGCTCGTGAACACTCGCTGGGCGCTGGTGGTCGTGTACCCGACGTTCACGATCCCGTTCTGCACGTGGCTCCTGATGGGCTTCTTCAAGAACGTGCCGCGCGAGATCACGGAAGCGGCGCGCGTGGATGGCTGCAGCCGGCTCGGGGCGATGTTCCGCATCGTCCTGCCCATCAGCATCCCGGGCATCCTGACGATCGCGATCTTCGCCTTCACCCTCGTGATGCAGGAGTACGTGTACGCGCTGGTCTTCGTGTCCGACTCGGACGAGAAGATGGTGACGCTCGGCGTGGTCACGGACCTGGTCCGCGGCGACGTCTTCTTCTGGGGCTCGCTCATGGCCGGGGCGCTGTTCATCGCTGTGCCGGTGGCCATCGCCTACAACTTCTTCATGGATAGCTTCGTCAAGGGCATCACTGGAGGAGCGCTCAAATAGAAAGCCCGCGGCTTTCGCCGCGGGCCATTCTTCGGGGGCTCGGCCGGGCCGGCGAAGCCGGCCCAGCCGCACGAGCTACACGGGGAATTTCGCCAGAGAGGCCTCGAGACGCTTCTTCGCCTCGGCGATCGCCTCGTCCGCGGTCTTCTTGCCGGTGCAGTAGCCGCTGAACATGTCGGTGACGATGTGGGTGTTCAGGGAGTCGTACGCCGCCTGGGACGACGGTCCCGGGTAGCCGACCGGCTGGAAGTACTGGTAGATGTCCTGGAGGTGGCTCAGCTTGGGGTCCGCGCCGAGCGCGGGCATCGGCTTCTTGGTGTTCCCCTTGAGGAACGGATTGTTGTAGCCCTTGCTGGCTTCCATCTGCGCGGGCCAGTCATCGCTGTAGTCGGTGAGGAACTGCCGGGCGGCGTCGATGTTCTTCGAGAAGTTCCAGATGCCGTAGACGGTGAATTGCATCGAGCAGACCCCCGCGACCGGACCCTTGAGCGGTAGGTCGACGACGATCTTCTTCGCGAGGTCGGGGTTCTGGCCCTCGATCGTCCGGTAGGCGCTGATCGGGTTGTAGATCCAGGCGCCCTTGCCGGACTGGAGGTAGGTGTTGTTGTCGACGTCGGCCCACGAGAGGACCGCGGGCTCCATGTTCCCGAACAGGCCTTTCGCGAGGTCCAGGACCTGTCGAGTCTCCTTGCTGTCGATCGCGACGCCCGCGCCGTCCTTCGTGAATTCGGCGGCACCGTACGACCACATGAGCGAACGCCAGGTGTGCTCCCCGTCTGAGGTCTGCGACATGGCGGTGCCGATCGGGCCGCCTGCCGCCTTCAGCTTGGGCGCGAACTCGAAGAGCTGGGTCCAATCGGTGAGGTGGTCGCCGTTGAAGCCGGCGGCCTTCCAGAGGTCCGTGCGCCACGCGCTGAGGAACGGCACCGCGAAGTCCGGGTAGCCGTACCACTTCCCTTTGACCTTGCCGATGGCCTCGCCGGCCGGGAGCCACCCGCCGTACTTGGTGGCCGCGCGGTCGCAGATGTCGGTGATGTCGACGAGGCTCGAGGTGAAGAGGGCCGGCAGGCCGTTCGCGAAGTGCGCGACCAGGTCATGACCGCTCTTCGCGCCGACTTCCGACGCGAAGCGAGCCGGCAGGTCGGCCTGGGGGATCCGGTCGATCTTGACGGTGACGCCGTTCTTGTCGCCCCAGGCCTTCGCCCAGCCGTCGAGATACGTGTCGAACGCCGGAACGAAGTGGCTCCACTGGAGGATGTTGAGGTTGCCGCTGAGCTTCTTCGCCGTGGGTGCCGCGGTGCCCGCCGCGCTGGCCGCGGGAGCCGTCGTGCTGCTGGTGCTCGTTCCGCCGATGCAGGCTGCCGCGATCGGCACTGCCGCCGCCGCCGCCGCGCCCTTGAGGAGCGTTCGCCGGCCGATCTTCTGCTGGGTTCCGTCTTCCACCCTGTTGTCCTCCCGCGTCGTGAATTCCGCGCGATTATGCGCTCGTTTGGCCAGGCGCAACGGGGATTTCGCGGTGCGCGAAAAACCGCCTCAGGCGGTGCGCGGCTCGGGCTTCTCCGGGTCGAACCCGAGGTCGGCGATGGCCTTCGCCACGTCGGCGGGGGCGTACTGCTCGTGCTGGGTGAGGCCGTGGAGTGAGGCCACGGCGATGCTCTCCGGGTCGACCTCGAAGAAGCGGCGGAGCGCCTCGCGCGTGTCCGACCGGCCGAAACCGTCGGTTCCGAGCGGGATGAACGGCTGCGGGCTCCACCGGCCGATGAGGTCGGGAAGTGTCTTCATGTAATCGGACGCGGCGATGACTGGCCCGGCGCCTCCGAGCACCTGGGTGATGTACGGCACGCGTGGCTCGGCCTCCGGGTGCAGGCGGTTCCAGCGCTCCGCCTCGAGCGCCTCGTTGCGAAGCATCTGGTACGACGTGACGCTCCAGACGTCCGCGGATACGTCGTACGTGTCAGCGAGGATCTCCTGAGCGCGCAGGACCTGCTGCATGATCGCGCCGGATCCGAGCAGCGCCACCTTGCGACGGCTGCCACTGTGGCCCGCCCGGAACTTGTAGATGCCGCGGAGGATCCCCTCGCGCGCACCCTCGGGCATCGCCGGCATCGGGTAGTTCTCGTTGTAGAGCGTGATGTAGTAGAAGACGTCCTCGTTATCGGTGAGCATCCGCTTCAAACCGTCCTCGATGATGACCGCGGTCTCGTACGCGAACGCCGGGTCGTAGGCACGGATGTTCGGGATCACCGTCGCGAGGATGTGGCTGTGCCCGTCCTCGTGCTGCAGGCCTTCGCCGTTCAGCGTGGTGCGGCCGGCGGTCGCGCCGAGCAGGAAGCCCCGCCCGCGCGTGTCGCCGAAGGCCCACATCTGGTCGCCCGTCCGCTGCAGGCCGAACATCGAATAGAAGACGTAGAACGGGATCATGTGGACGCCATGGGTCGCGAACGACGTACCCGCGGCCGTGAACGAGGCCATCGAGCCCGCCTCGGTGATGCCCTCTTCGAGGACCTGCCCGTCCTGCGCCTCGCGGTAGGGAAGCAGCGTCTCCGCATCGACGGGCTCGTATCGCTGGCCGAGCGGCGAGTAGATACCGATCTCTTTGAACAGGGGGTCCATGCCGAAGGTGCGGGCCTCGTCGGGGATGATCGGCACGACGTACTTCCCGATCGTTTTGTCGCGGAGCAAATTGCGCAAAAGTCGCGTGAAGGCCATCGTCGTCGAGGCGGCGGCGGTGCCGCTGCCCTTCGGGAACTCGGCGAACACGCCCGGGTCCGGGACCGCGAGCGGCTTGGCGCGGACGATGCGCCGCGGTACGAATCCGCCGAGCGCGCGGCGGCGCTCGAGCATGTACTGGATCTCTTCGCTGTCCATGCCCGGGTGATAGAAGGGCGCGCCCTCGAGCTTGTCGTCAGGGATGGGAAGCTCGAGGCGGTCGCGGAAGATCTTCAGCTCGTCGACCGACAGCTTCTTCGCCTGGTGCGTGATGTTGCGCGCCTCGACGTTCGGGCCGAGCGTCCACCCCTTGACCGTCTGCGCGAGCACGACCGTCGGCGCGTCGCGGTGCGCGACCGCGGCCGCATACGCGGCGTACACCTTGCGGTAGTCGTGACCGCCGCGGCGCAGGAGACGGAGCTGGTCGTCGGAGAGGTGCTCGACGAGCTTCCGGAGACGCGGGTCGGGTCCGAAGAAGTGCTCGCGGATCGACGCACCGTCGGCGGTCGTCATGCGTTGCGAGTCGCCGTCGAGCCAGTCGTTCATCTTGTTCACGAGCACGCCGTCGACGTCGCGCGCGAGGAGCTCATCCCACTCGCGGCCCCAGAGGACCTTGATGACGTTCCACCCCGAGCCGCGGAACACGGCCTCAAGCTCCTGCACGATCTTGCCGTTGCCGCGCACCGGCCCGTCGAGGCGCTGCAGGTTGCAGTTCACGACGAAGGTCAGGTTGTCGAGACCCTCACGTGCGGCGACGTGCAGCGCGCCGAGCGCCTCGGGCTCGTCGCACTCGCCATCGCCGAGGAACGCCCACACCCGTGACCTGCTCGTGTCGGTGAGGCCGCGGTTGTGCAGGTAGCGGTTGAACCGGGCCTGGTAGATGGCCGCGAGCGGCCCGAGGCCCATCGAGACGGTCGGGAACTCCCAGAAGTCGGGCATCAGGCGGGGGTGCGGGTACGACGAAAGGCCCTGACCCGGTTCGACCTCGCGCCGGAAGTGCGCGAGCTGATCCTCGCTCAGGCGCCCCTCGAGGAACGCGCGGGCGTAGATGCCGGGCGAGGCGTGACCCTGGAAGAAGACCTGGTCGCCGGCATCGCCGCCGTCCTTGCCGCGGAAGAAGTGGTTGAACCCGACCTCATAGAGGCTCGCGGCGGAGGCGTACGTGGCGAGATGGCCGCCGATGCCGGGGTGGTCGTGGTTCGCCCGCAAGACCATCGCGGCCGCGTTCCAGCGGATGAGCCGCCGGATCCGGAGCTCCATGGCCTCATCGCCGGGGAAGTAAGGCTCCTGCTCCGGGGAAATGGTGTTGATGTAGCGGGTCTGGGTGAGCGGCGGGATGCCGACACGGAGCTGCCGGGCTCGCTTCAGCAGCTTGTAGAGGACGAAGCGGGCCCGCTGCTCGCCGGCCGCGCCGATCAGGGCATCGAGCGAGTCCATCCATTCCTGCGTCTCCGCGGGGTCGATGTCCGGAAGCTGATGCTTGAACTCGTCGAAGACGTCATGGATCGGT
Source organism: Candidatus Limnocylindria bacterium (assembly GCA_038227105.1). Taxonomy (GTDB): domain Bacteria; phylum Chloroflexota; class Limnocylindria; order P2-11E; family P2-11E; genus UBA4735. The sequence continues at coordinate 44,396 of JBBRQB010000001.1, forward strand.
TTTTCCTGCACTTCATGCTCATGGTAAGCGTGCGACACTTTTTCAGAGATGGAGAACGATCCGCGTCGCAGGCGGTCGCGCGGCGGACGGCGCCGTGGTGGCGGCGGTGGCGCGCCGGAGCGGAAAGGCCCGATCCGCACACCGGCGGAGCCAAAGCCGCCGCAGCCCGCCCGCGGTCTTGCCCGTCGCGAGAGGCCGCAGCCGCGCAAGCGCGGACCGCGTCCGGCGCGGAGTCCCGACGATCTCCGTGCCGGTACACCGTGCGTCATCGTCATGGACTGCCGCGAGGGCGAGCCCGACCGGACCGGAGCTGCCGCGGTGTTCGAAGGCTTCTTCGATCTCGAGACCGGCGACCCGCGGCGCCCGGGCTATGGCGTGCCACGCCTTCGCGTTGTGAGACCGGTCGCGGGAGCAGATGCCGACCCGACCCTCGTGCGACCAGGCCCGGCTTCGCCGGCACCGGTCGAGCCCCAGACCGTCAAGGAGCCACAGGCGCCAGAGCGCCTGTGGGGGTTCGAGTGTTGGTGGCGACCGGACCCCGGCAACACCGGGATGACGGACACCGATCGCGTCGAGGTCGAGGAGAGCAAGAAGCTCCTTCGCGGCCTGATGCGGGACTCTCGGCGCTCAACGCGACCCGCGCTTCCGCGCTGAGTACCCCGTTGACACAACGAAGGTACTGGCCAGATGCGGTACGACGTCGTCATCCGCTGTGACTAGGCCCAGCCCTTTCGTCTAGCGACACTCCGGGCACGCCCAAGGGGCGGGTCGTTGCGACGACGGGGGCGCGGAGGCTTCACATGGCGAAGTGGGCGAACGCGAAGACTGCCGGCGGATTCCGGTTCTGGCAGAAGGTGCTCGCGGCACTGTTGATCGTCGGCGTCGTGCCGATCGCGCTCGTGAGCATCGTGTCGATCCAGCAGACCCGGACGGATCTGACGGACCTCGGCGTCACCAACATCCAGCAGCGGTCGACATCCACTGCGGCGGCGCTCGACGCGTACCTGCAGAACCGGCTGGACGACATCGTCCTCGTCAGCCGGCTCCCCGACGTCATGCGCTTCGCCGCCGCAGGTGACCTCGCATACCGCGACGCCGCACGGGAGGCGCTCAAGGCCGCCGCGGCGCGTTCGGCGGAATACGAATCGGTGGCGGTCGTGGATCTGACGGGCCGGATCGTCGCGGCGTCGGTCGCGACCGACGAGGGCACCGATGTCAAGTTCCGCCAGTACTTCATCACGCCGAACACGACCGGCCAGCCGTACATCAGTGACCCGAGCTATTCCGTCATCACGAACAAGCCGGCGCTGTTCTTCTCCGCGCCGGTGAAGTCAGCGACCGGCACGGTCGTCGCGGTCGTACGGTCGCGGCTCAACCTCACCGCGATCTGGGGCGTTGTCGAGGCAGACTCGAACTCCGTCGGCGCGGGCGCGCACAGCTTCCTCCTCGATGACTACGGGATCCGTCTTGCCGTCTCCGAGACCAAGGGCCGCCGCGATCAGGCGGAGAGCCTCATCTACAAGCCGATTGCACCGATCGCAACGGACGTCGCGACGAAGCTCGCGGCGGACAAGCGCTTCGGGTCGTTGACGCCTGACAAGCTCGTCATCGACCCGCTGCCGACGCTCAAGTCCGCGCTCGATCCGCTGAAGGCCGGCTATACGCCGTTCTCGTACGGCACCAGCGGCGTCGGCGTGGGTGAGCAGCGCGGCGTGGCGACGCGCCTCGTCGCGAAGCCGTGGGCCTACGTCCTGGCCGTCCCGCTCGCGACGTACACGAAGGCGGCGGATGACGCGACGTTCAATGCCGCGAGCGTTGTCGCGATCGGGCTGCTCCTGTCCTTCATCGTGGGCATGCTGTTGACGCGCTCCCTCGTGCGGCCGCTGCGGCAGCTCGTCGGGATCGCCACGAGCGTCTCCACGGGCGACGTCGATCTGCGTTCGGCGCACTTCGAGACCCGTCGGGGCGATGACATCACCCGGGAAGTGGCCGCCGCGTTCGACCGCCTTCTCAACGCCCTTCGCTTCTACGCGCTGGCCGACGAGGCGGGTGAGGAATGAACCCTCTCGGCGAGCAGGTGCTGCAGGTCGCCAAGCAGTACTTCGGCCCCGCAGCCCAGCAATTCCTGTCGAAGGAGCTGCGGGCGCTCGAGTGCACCGCGGACACCATCACGCCGTGGCACCTCCCGGCGTTGTCAGAGCGTGCCCGGGTATCGGCGGAGCGGATCATGGACAGCGACCGAGCGGCCGAATTCGGGGCGCGCGTCGCGGGCCTGGGCTCCGTGCCCGACGCGGCCGTTACACCAGCTCCGGTCCAGGTGAAGGACGGGGGCACTCCGCGCCTCGCGCTCGACGCAGCGGGGAAGCTCCTCCAGTCCGGCAAGCTTCGCCAGGCCGAAGAGGCGTATCGCCAGCTCGCGCAGAAGCACGGTGACAGCGCAGCGTTCCGGGGCCTCGCCCAGACGCAGGTCGCCCTCGAAGACGTTCCTGCCGCGATCCTCGCGCTGCGCGATGGCGCGGCGATCCTCGCGCGCAAGGGTGAGCGCGCGGCAGCCATCGACCTCCTGACCGAGGCCGTGTCGATCGCCCCCGGCGACCTCGCCGCGCACCGCCGGCTCGCTGCCGCGCACGCGAACGCGGGTGATGCGGTCGCCGCCTGCGCCGAATACGAGCGCTTCGTGGACTACGCATTGGCCGAAGGCGACAGCCGTCGCGCGTGGCTCGAGCTGACCTACGCGCGCGAGACGCTCGGCGATCTTCCCGGCCTCGTGCGGATCGTCGACCGTCTCATGCCCGGTGCCGCTCCGATGTTGGCCGCACGGCCGGTGGCCGCTCCGGCGCCCGCTCCCGTCGCCGCAACGCCACTGAAGGTGAGCCCCTCACCTGCCCCCATGTCGCCCGAGGTCCGGCGGCTCGTACCGTCCGAGCCCGCGCCGCAGCAGGTGAGTGAGCACCCGCGGACGCGGCCGCTCGCCGCGCAGAGCGCGATGGTCATCTCCGACGCACGGACGGTCACGTCGGTCGATCAGCTGGACGAGGGACCGGTGGACCTCATGGCTCGCATCGCGCCGCGTGGCAAGGCCGCGTTGCGTAGCGCGTCGCAGGCCGCCTGGAAGGCGCGCCCCCCGGTCGACATCGAGGCGTCCCTTGCGGCGCTGACCCCCGGAGCGACACCCGAGACGGCCGCAGCGACTGCGGCGGTCCGCGCGACGATCCTCATCGGCGCGCGTGACGGGCGGGCAACGGAAGCTGCGCTCGATGCCGCACGCCGGCTCCTGTCGTTGCACAAGCTCCAGGCCGCGTCAGACCTGCTGCTGGACTTTATCGCCGCGGGCTACACCGACCGTGAGGCCCAGAGGCTGCTCATCGAAGTGGACTGCGGCCTCGGCCGACGTGACGTCGCTCGCGACAAGTGCCGGCTGCTCGGTGCGGCCTACCGCCTCGACGGTCGGACGGACACGGCGGATGATGTGGAGCGCCTGGCCTCGATCATCTAACGTGCGTAACCGACCACATGCGGGCCGACGCGGTTCGCAAATGGTCGCAACATGAAGGCGAGCACGAACCCGGCGATGAATCCGCCGATGTGCGCCATGTAGGCGACGCCGCCACTCTGCGCATTCACACCCGTCGCGCCGAAGCCGTTGACGAACTGGATGACCGCCCACAGGCCGATCATCAGGACCGCCGGCACGCTCGTCACGAAATAGCCGAGCAGCACCCGCACGCGGTTGCGGGGGAAGTACACGAGGTACGCAGCGAGCACGCCTGCGATCGCGCCGGACGCGCCGAGGCTCGGCAGGATCGAGTCAGGTCCCGAGTACACCTGCGCGAGCGCCGCAACGAGACCGCACCCGAGATAGAACGCGATGTAGCGGAGGTGACCGAGCGCCTTCTCGACGTTGTCTCCGAAGATGAAGAGGAACAACATGTTCCCCCCGATGTGGCTCCAGCCGCCGTGCATGAACATCGAGGTGAGGAGCGTCAACCAGATCGGAGAGGGACCGCGGGCCTCATCAACGATCGCGGTGGTGCCATCAGGCAGGGAGATGGGGAACTGCCCGATGAGGTCGCGCCCGCTCGTGATCTCGGCAGGGACGGCACTGAAGCCGTTCGTGAAGTCCGGACTCGCCAGCTGATAGAGGAAGACAGCGACGTTGATCGCGATGAGCACGAGGTTGACGAAAGGGAAGCCCGGAGGCGCGTTGTCCTCGTCACCCAGGGGAAGCATGGAGCGGAAGCATGCATCCGCCACGCCAGCCCCGTAAAATCAATGGTCTCCGGCGTCGTCGCCAAGTGGTAAGGCAAGGGTCTGCAAAACCCTCATCGCGGGTCCGATTCCCGCCGACGCCTCAGTCGAGACAATCCCAGCAATAATGGCCAACCTCGTTGGCCGGATGCCTTAGCCGAGAAGCTGACGTTGCAACGTGTCGGCGAGCCACTCGGTGAACCGGTGCGGCGGCCACTCCCGACCGAGCACGAGGTCGTAGTGGAGTCCCGGGCTATTGAGCACCCAGACGATGTCGGCGGCCTGCTCGCGCGTGAGCCCCTTCCGCAGCCGTCCCTTGGCGACGACGTCGGCCACGACATTCGCTGCCCCGATCCGCCGCTCGGCCTGATGTTTCGTCCACAACAGGCGAGCGTCGGGGTCGGCCCCGGCCGCGCTGCGCACCGCTTCGCTGATCGGCCCGAGACGCTCACCGATCTCGGTGAGGAGCTGGGCATAGCCCGCGAGGTACCGCCGTGCATCCGGCTCGGCGCGGATCGCTCGTGACCGCTGTCGTTCCGGCAGCGTCGCCGGCACGTCGTCCCCGACCAGCGCCACGTCGAAGGCGGTCTTGAGCAGCTGCCCCTTGCCTCCGACGGAGTTGAAGACAGTCGCGCGGCTGACCTGGGCTGCCCCCGCGATGTCGTCGATCGAAGTCGCGACGTAGCCCCGCTCCGCGAACAACCGGGCTGCGACCGAGATAATGTCCCGCCGCGTCCGCTCCGCCTGCGCTTCTCGCAAGGGGGAGCGGTATTGGGGCTTGACGGGACGTGTTCGCTTCACTATACCCATAGTCTAATGACCATTATATGAGTCTAGCAAAGGGAGTGTGGATATGGCTGTAGCGACGGTGACCTCCGCGACCGCAATGAGGCTGCTCGATGCGGTGAACGGACATGATCTCGACGCGCTCGCGGATTGCTTCGCGCCGGCGTTCGTCAACGAAACCCCGGCGCACCCGGCCCGATCGTTCACCGGCCGCGACCAGGTCAAGAAGAATTGGGCGCAGATCTTCGGCGGGGTGCCTGACCTTCAGGCCGAGATCGTGCGCCAGGTCGTGCAGGACGACACGGTCTGGATCGAGTGGGAAATGCGCGGCACCCGGCGAGATGGCACGCCCCACCTCATGCGTGGCGTGAGCATCTTTGGCGACGTCGACGGCCGATTCGGATGGGTCCGTTTCTACCTCGAGCCGGTCGAGCAAGGTGGAGCGGATGTTGACGCGGCGGTGCGTCAGCACGTCGGGCAGTGATCCTCATCGCGGGCGGTACCGGGCACCTTGGTCGCGAGCTGAGCCGCGTGCTTGCCGGGCGTGCGGGTGGTCTCCGCGTTCTGACGCGTGACCCCGCCAAGGCCGCGAACGCGCGGCACGGCGCGACGGAGTTCGTGAAGGGAGATGTTCGCGACCGGTCGTCCCTGGCCCCCGCGCTCGCCGGCGTCGACGTCGTGATCTCGGCGATCACGGGATTCGGACCCGGCGGGCAAGGACCGCGCGTGATCGACTTCGAGGGCAACCGCAACCTCATCGGCGCGAGCGAGGCCGCAGGCGTGCGCCGGTTCGTCCTGCTCTCCATACACGGTGCCCGGCCGGACCATCCGATGGAGCTGTACCGCGCGAAGTATCGGGCCGAGGAGCTTCTTCGAGGCAGTCGGCTCGACTGGGCCATCATTCGGCCGACGGTCTTCATGGAACTATGGGCCGGCATCATCGGCGGTGCCGCTCGCACCACGGGCACGGCAACGATCTTCGGTCGCGGCAAGAACCCCACGAACTTCGTCTCGGTCCGCGACGTCGCGCGCTTCGTCGAGCTCGCTGCGTGCGACGCGGGTCTTCGTGGAGCGGCTCTCGACGTGGGAGGGCCGGAGAACCTCACGTTCATCGAGGTCGTAGACAGGATCCGGGCGGCGATCGGGCTGCCCGTGCGCACCCGTCACGTGCCCCTGCCAGCGATGCGCTTGGGGGCGATCGTCATGCGCCGCGTGAAGCCCGACATCGCGCGCCTTATCCAGGCCGGCATCGTCATGGACACGACCGACATGCGGTTCGATGCCAGCGGGCTTCAGCGCCGCTATCCCGATATCCGTCTCAGTCGGCTCGCCGACGTCCTCGCCGACGCCACGTAAGGGACGCCGTAGGCGCCGTCCGTAGCGCTGATTAGCGGGAGTTGCGCCGCTCTCGTCTGGCGAGGTGGCGTCCTGTCCGGGGCGCAGCGCCGATCGGCGGAGCTGGCGGCACAGTAGCCATTCAGTACCCCTTCGCTACCGTTCGCCGCGGTTCGTCTGCCACGCGGCGAGCACCAGCGGACTCCCACGGACGTCACGCGGAGAACTGCAAAACCCTCACCGCGGGTTCGATTCCCGCCGACGCCTCAGTCGAGATCTCGAACAATTCACGGCGATTCCGGCCCCGCCGATCTACGCCCTCGTGTCGCCGCGCGGAACATCCTTGCTACAGAGCGAGGGCCTCATCGACGGCCTGATCGGGCAGAAGCGCCCGACCGGCGGCCCACGCTGCTGCGGTTGCGTGTCCGTCCATCGCCACGAGCGCCCGATCGTGCAGGTCGCGCTCAGCCCCCTGGAGGGTGAGCCCGAGTTCGTCGCGCAGCGCCTCCGCTCCTCCCAGCAGCCTTGCGGCGCGCTGCGGGTCCGACACGGAGCGGGCGATGCCCATCAGCTGAATGGCCCAAGCCATGTCGTCGCGATCGCCAAGCGGCCGTGATACCTCGAGGCTCCTGCGCAGTAGGGCGACGGCATCGTCGGTCCGTCCCTCGTGCAACGCGACCGAGCCGAGCGCGGCGAGCGACCGGGCGATGAAGTAGGAATCATCGAGCTCGATGAAACGCTCCAATGCGGCTTCCAGGTCCCGTCTCGCCCGCTCGTAGTCTCCCGCGCTCAGCGCGCCGTAGCCAAGGTTGAACGACGCGACCGCGCCGGTCGACGGATCGTCCGCTTCACGCGCGAGCGCCACGGCTTCTGCCAAGAGCGCGGATGCGTGTTCGTGATCGCCCTCGGCAGTCGCGATGCGGGCCAGCACGAGTCTCGAACGCGCGCCGAACTTCGCGTCGCCGCGCTCGTCGCACAGGCGAAGGCACTCCTCCGACAACCGCTTCGACTCCGCCCAGTCGCCCTGTAAGCTCGCGAGCAGCCCCGCGTCCCAGAGCGCCATCGTATGGGTCGGGTCGTCGTTCGCCGCACCAGCCGCGAGCACCGCTGCGAGCCAGCGGCGCCCCTCCTTGAAGTGTCCGCGCTGGACCCAGAACGTCGTGACCGCGCCCGCCAGGCGAGCACCGTTGGCGTCCACTCGCATGGGAACCGACCACGCGAGCGCCGCCCGGAAGTTCGGGTACTCCTGCTCGAGCAGCTCAAGCCAGTCGGCTTTTCCCCGGCCGACGAGCTTCGGAGCCGCGCGCTCGGCCAAAGCCAGAAAGTGCTGCGCGTGTCGACGGCGCCGTTCTTCGGCCTCACCCGACGCATCCAGCCGCTCGTTCGCGTACTCCCGGATCGTTTCCAGCATCGCGAGGCGGCCGAATCCCCACCGCCGGAGCAGGCTCCGTTCGAGCAACGACTGCAGCCCATCGAGGCCCGCGTCGCAGACGTCCTCGGCTGCCTTCGTATCGAAGCTGCCGGCGAACACGGCGAGCCGGCGGAACAGCTGTTGCTCGGTCTCGGCGAGCAGGTCATGGCTCCATTCGATGGTCGCGCGGAGTGTCCGCTGGCGGTCCGGCGCGTCGCGTCGGCCGCCGGTGAGCAGCGACAGGCGTCGGTCTAGACCGTGCTGCCCACGTTCGAGGTACACATTCCAGCGTCCCTGCGGCAAAGAGAGACCACGAGCATCCTTCGCCCATTGACCGGCAAGTCGATGGGAGGAAGAACGTCGTGGTCCCAGGTGAAAGCCTCGCACGTCTGCGCAAGGGTGTCCTGGATCGCGTCACCCGTGGCGGGGTCACCGTCGCGACGGCCTGCCGGGAAGCCGGCGTCAGTCGCGGCCGCTATTACCAGCTGCGCCGCCGGTACCTCGCGTACGGCGAGGCTGGCCTGCGGCCGAAGCCGCACCCCCAGCGGCCATCGCGACGGCTCGCCGAGCCGCTGGTCGACGCGATCCTCAGCTACGCGATCTTCCATCCGACCGAGGGCGAGCGGAGCATCGCCCAGGCCCTGGCCCTCTCGCGGTACGGCGCCTGGCGGGTCTCCCACGGCGGGGTCCGCAGCGTCCTGCGCCGCGCCGGCCTCGGCCGCCGCCTCGCGCGCCTGGCTGCCGCGGAAGCGCTCTCGGCCGCCGAGGGCGGCCCGCTCACCGACCGCACGTTGCGCCAGATCCGGGCGATCGAGCGGCCGACGGTCATGCACATCGGCTCGGACACGGTCGGGGCCGAGCTGTTCGCCGACACGATGTACGTCGGCAAGCTCAAGGGCGTCGGGACGGTCTGGCAGTACTGCGAGACTGCGTCTCCGGAACCTGCCCGGCCCGGTCTGACTCCTGGCAGTACGTGGACCCCTGTGTCCTCATGTGTGATGTGTCGATCGGTCTCCGGGCAGGTTTCGTACTAACAAGCCGTTCCGGATGTCGCGTGACTTGAGAGGAGCTGGTCTCTTCAGGAGACCCCTCGCAGTGCTGTCCGCCGAGCCGGGTCGGTTTGAGGGAGAGGACCAATGGAACAAGGCACGGTGATTCTCGGCATCGATACCCATCGTGATCTCAACGTCGCCGTCGCGCTGAACGCCCACGGGCAGCAGCTCGGCGCACTCAGTGTTCCCACAACCCACGCTGGCCATGCCCAGTTGCTTTCCTGGGCGCGGTCCTTCGGCGCGATCGACCGCATCGGCATCGAGGGCACCGGCAGCTACGGCGCGGGCCTCTCGCGCTACCTCCAAGCGGCAGACCTTCGGGTCCTCGAAGTCGACCGGCCACAGCGACGCAACCCCCGGGCCGGCAAATCAGACCCACTCGACGCCGAGCGCGCGGCGCGAGCCGTGCTTGCGGGCGAGGTGCGCGTCCTGCCGAAAGGAGGCCACGGAACGGTGGAGAGCCTGCGGCTGTTATCGACCGCTCGCCGTGGTGCGATCAAGGCTCGCACCCAGGCCGCCAATCAGCTGCATGGGTTGGTCGTGACGGCGCCCGACGCGCTGCGCGCGCGGCTTCGGGATCTCACCGTCGCGCAGCTCGTCCAGCGTGCGGTCCGCTGGCGGATCGGCGTCGCCGACAGTCCACTGGAGGCTGCCCGGTTCGCGATCCGCGCAGTCGCTCGGCGCTATCAGGACCTCCTCCGCGAGGTCAAGGCGCTCGACGCGCAGCTGCAGCCGCTGGTCCGTGCAGTTGCCCCGGCGCTCCTTGCGGCCAGTGGGGTCGGCTACGAGACGGCGGCCACCTTGCTCGTGGCGGCCGGCGACAACGCCGCGCGACTGCGCACCGAAGCCGCCTTCGCCAACCTGTGCGGCGTCGCGCCGATCCCGGCGAGCTCAGGCAGGACGGTACGGCACCGCTTGAATCGTCTCGGCGATCGCCAGGCGAACCGCGCGCTGTTCCTTATCGTGCTCGGCCGGATGCATCGTGATCAGCGCACTCGCGCGTACGTGAGCCGTCGCACCGCCGAGGGTCTCTCGAAGCCGGAGATCATGCGCTGCCTCAAGCGCTACGTCGCGCGCGAGATCTTCCGGCTCTTGCCCAGAGCGACTTGACGATCAGAGGAGCATCACGATGGTCGATGGGGCCTGCAGCTTCGGCTTCGCCCGAGCCCAGGGTGGCCGCAAGAGTGCCAAGAGCATGGCCCGGTTCCTGATCGAGGATGTTGCGCCGGTGTACCGCGAGGCCAAGATCCGGCTCGTGCGGATCAACACCGACGGCGGACCGGAGTTCGGCCGGGCGTTCACCCGGGCCTGCTTGGACCTGGGGATCGAGCACCACCGGCTGCCACCGCGCTCGCCTGACCTCAACGCCTTCGTCGAGCGGTTCCAGGGGACCTGCCTGCACCTGCACTACCGGACCGCGTTCCGCTATCGCTACTACCAATCGGCCCACGACATCGACCGCGACCTCGCGGCCTGGCTGCGCCACTACAACTTCGAGCGGCCGCACCGCGGCTACCGCACCCGGGGTCGTCGCCCGGCGGAGCTCTTCTATGCGCATCGACCGGGCCTGCTGAAGATGAAAGGATGGGACCTCAATGAGCTCACCCTCACGCCGAAAGCTGTCTAGCAGGAACGTGGGCCCCACGGTCTAGACGGGCGAGCAGCTGGTCAGGCGCGAGCAGCGCCGTGCGGGCCGCGGCGAGCTCGATGGCGAGCGGGAGTCCGTCGAGACGCCGGCAGATCTCTTCGACGGCCGCGAACGGCTCGACCTGTGCTGCGCGCACGAGGAACAGCGCGACGGCGTCATCGTTCGGGAGTGGCTCGACCGCATCCACCGACTCACCCGCGATCCGGAGCGGCTCACGGCTCGTCACGAGAACGTGAACGTGCTCCGTTCCGGCGAGGATCGCCGCTACCACGTTCGCCGCGCCGATCAGGTGCTCGAAATTGTCGAGCAGCAGCAGCATCCGCTTACCCGCGAGATGGTCGATCAGCTCCGCTTTCGCGCCGAGCACGTTAGCGATCGTCGATTCGACGAGCTCGGGATCGCGCAGCCCTTGCAGCGGAACCCACCACACCCCCTGCGGGAACGCCTCGACCGCTTCGCTAGCGAGCTGAAGCGCGAGCCTCGTTTTACCGGAGCCGCCGGCGCCGACCAACGTCACGAGCCGATGCTCACGCAGCAGTCGTCCGCCCTGCTCGAGCTCCCGCTGGCGCCCGACGAGCGGTGACGGCTGGACCGGAAGGTTCGTCTGATTGAGGCTCTTGAGCGGCGGAAACGTACCGTCGCCGAGCTGCCAGAGCTGTTCTGGCATCGCGAGGTCCTTCAGTCGGTGCGCGCCGAGTGACCGGAGGTCCACTCCGGCGGCGAGCCGCGTTGCGTCCGAGACGACCACCTGGCCACCGTGGCCCGCGGCCGCGATCCGCGCTGCCTTGTGTACGTCGCGACCCACGTAGCCCTCGCCGGTCAGCAGCGGTTCGCCCGTGTGTACGCCGATCCGCACGTGAATGGGGCCGCTCGCGAGCGCGGCAGACGCGTCACTTGCCGCCGCGAGCGCGCCAGACGCGGTCGGAAACGCGACGAAGAACGCATCGCCCTGCGTATCCACTTCGACACCGCCGTGTTGCGCGAACGCCTTTCGCAGCACCCGCCGGTGCTCCGCGAGCGCCTCGGCGTACCGCGTCGCCGCCAGCTCGTGAAGCAGCCGCGTTGAGCCCTCAATATCCGTGAAGAGGAAGGTGACGGTCCCGGATGGCAGCTCAGCCACATGCTGCTCCCGACGAACGATCGCCGGCGGTACCTGCGACGAAGACCCGCATCGCGCCAGACTAGGTGACGGCCGACAGGACATCGTGCAGTGACAAACCGACAGCAGATCGCGAGGCGTCCTGCTGATCGTCCCAGTAGCCGTGCAGAAGCGCTTCGCTGCTGTTCGTGCGGCCGCCCATCACTGCGTGCCGAGCGCCCGCGATAGGAGCACGCGTCGCGTACGGGCGGACGTCTTGGCGAAGATCGACTTCAGGTGATCTTGAATGGTGTGCTCCGTCACGAGCATGCGCCGGGCGAGCTCCCGACTGTCACTTCCCTGCGCCAGATACCCGAGCAGCTCGGCCTCGCGAGCGGTGAGCGCCGATGCGCGGGCGAACATGTCCAGCCGGTCCACCGGGGAGGTCTCCTCGATCGTCACGGCGATGCCGCCTGCGGCCGAGGATCCGGGCACGCCGAGACGGGCCGCGCGCAGTGTGACCCAGAAGCCACCCGCGAGGTGCACGCGGGCCGAGGCCCGGCCGTCATCGACACCACCCTCGACCGCGAGCAGCTGCGCCGCGACGTTGTAGACGCTCGCGGACATCGGTGGCTGCCCTTCGGGAACGGGCACGAGCACGCGTAGCCACGCTTGCGTCGCGACCGTCTCGCCCAGGATCGTCAGGTCGTCGTCGAGCAAGACGACCACTGGACCGAGATCCCGTTTCTCCGGCACGGCCGGAGCGACGAAGGTTCGAGCCTGGCATTCCCGTAGAGCGCGTGTCACGGTGGGCGAGATCTCCTCCAGCGCCGCAGCGTCGTCGTCGCCGAACGGCGGTCGGCCCTCCCCGCGCCAAAGGTCCACGAAGCCCCAGGAGCCCGATCGGTCAGCGAACACAGCAGACGCGACATCGACGATCTGATAGCGGCTGAGCAGCTCCCGCCAGACAAGGCTCTTGGTCCGGTCGCCGTTCGTGGCCTTCCAGAGGAGTCCGACGGATGGCTTCTGCGCGGCGAGCGTCGTCCAACGGTTCACGGCAGAGAGGTACTTGAGCTTGATCAGCGTCGGCAACTCGGGCAGACACGGCACGTCCGCGAGCGGCGCGGATCCCACTCCTGTGTCCGGATCGGTCAGGAGCCAGACGTAGGCATCGAACGGGATGTCCGTACGCAGGGCCTGGAGCACCTCGTGACGCAGCGTCCTCCCATCCGTGGCGGCTCCGCAGATCGCCTTGATCCGCTCGCGCAGACGCGCCCGGGCAGTGCGGCTGGTCACGCTCCTGAGTATCCGCCAGCCCCACGGGCGATGAGGACCCCACATCTTTGGGATGGCGCCCGGCGCACGCGTGCCTCTACCGTCGCACATCTGCACGGCAACAAGGAGAACGCCTCATGATCACTCTGCACATCGAGCACCCGGTCCGAGACTTCGACGCGTGGAAGAGCGCGTTCGACAGCGATCCCGCGGGCCGCGACCGGTCGGGCGTCCGTCGGTATGTGATCAGCAGACCCGTCGATCAACCACGCTACGTGATGATCGACCTCGAATTCGATGATCGGGACCATGCCGAAGCGATGCTCCAGGTGCTCCAGACCGTGTGGCGATCGCCGCAGGCGAAAGCCGCCGTGGACGGAGAGATCCGGACCGTGATCTTCGAACAGGTGGAGGTCAGCCGACCGCGCTGACCGCGGGATCTGCTCAGGCGTCCGGGTGGGTGCTCAGCTCCGTGGCCGTGGCGGTGTGTCGCGCCGTGACGTGCTGTACATCTGCCTCGCTTAGTCCGGGCAGGGGGTAGCCGCAGAGCAATGAGATCGGGTGGTGACCGAGCAGGTCGTTCCACAGATCTTCGACCGCAAGAGCCGCGCTCGGCCGACCATGCGCCCAGAGGACCGCGACCATCTCACCGAACGCGCGGACGATGGGGACCGGCGCCTGGCGTCGCGCCCGCTCCAGCGTTCCGCCGACCACGCCAACGAACCGGCCGCGATCGGGGCGGTCACCCTCCATGAATTCGCTCAGGGTCTTCACCGCATCCAGGCCGATGAGCCGACCGTCGCGACGCACCTCGTCCAGATCGATGCCGCGGGCAGCCAGCTCGACGTCAATGAGGTCAGCGTGCTTCGGAGTGGCGATCACGACAGCCGCCTCGCCGGCGACGATCCCCGGCGCGAGGAAATCGACCACCCGATCCACCAGGAACCGGCTGTGCTCGTAGTACTGCACTTCGTGGCCGTGACCTCTGGCCACGAGATCGCTCATTGTCGTGGCGCCGGGGGTCGCTTTCGGATCCATTCGCTCAAAGCGTATCCGCTGTGGCGAGCCACAGGCGAGCCGCCAAGCAACGGTTCTGCAACTTCCTCGGTGCGCCGGCCGCGGCCCGTGGCTTCGGGCCGCGGCGGCACACACGGATCAGACGGCGCGAGTGCGACCGATGCCGAGGAAGTGAAGGATGACGACGATCACGGCAACGACCAGCAGCACGTGGACGAGCGCGCCGAGCGTCGGCAGGGCAATGAGTCCGATGAGCCAGAGAACCGCGATGACCGCGGCGATCATGAGCAGCATGTGGGGTACCTCCTTTCAGGGGGCTGATGCGTCAGCGGCGCTGACGAGATGACAAGACAGTCCATAGCCGGTCTCCAGGCACGACCCGTGCCGACCGAACGAGCCCAGGCTGACGGTCCTGTAACGGAGCGCGCGGTCCCTGTCGGCGCCCCGGAAACGGTGAATTACAGTCCGTCGGGCCGCCGCGCGGCCCAGGTGAAAGTGATGGACGGGCGTGTCGCGGTTCGCGATCGATGCGGGTGCCGACAGGCTCACCGCGTTCCTGCGGTCGGGCAGCAGCGACATCGGCGGACTTCTCGCCGCGCTCGTCGTCGCGATGTTCCTCGGTGCGCTGCACGCACTCGGTCCGGGTCACGGCAAGGCGATGGTCGCGGCCTACCTTGTCGGATCGCGCGGGACCGCATCCCAGGCGGTCGTTCTCGGATCCACGGTCACGGTGACGCACACGCTCGGCGTGTACGCGCTCGGGGCCGTCACGCTGGTCGCCGCGCAGTACGTCCTGCCCGAGCGGCTGTACCCGGTGCTCGGCGTGGTGTCCGGCGTCTTGGTGGTTGTCATCGGCCTCGGCCTGCTGCGAAGCCGCTGGAGCGGCCTTCGGCCGACTCACGGGCAGGGGCATGATGCTGCTCCGCATCATCACGACCACGGTGACGGACCGGGCCAGCACCGGCATGACCGTCCAGTGGGGCTCCGCGGACTGCTCGCGCTCGGGATCTCCGGCGGTCTCTTGCCATGCCCCACCGCCCTCGTCGTCCTGCTCGCGGCGGTCTCGTTCCACAACGTCGTGCTCGGGATGATCCTGGTCGCGGCGTTCAGCGTTGGCCTGGCCGTCGTGCTCACCTCGATCGGCCTCGCGTTCGTCTGGGGACAACGTGCCATCGGCCGGTACCCATCGGCCGCGCGGCTCAAGGGGTCGGCCCTGCTGCGCGCGCTTCCGGTGCTGTCCGCGTTCGCGATCACGATCGCGGGTCTGATCATCGCGCTCAGCGCGGCCCGAGGATTCGCCTAAGACCTGTGACGGATCCGTCATGACCGGAAGTCGCCGCGACCGTACGGTCTGATCATCTCAGACCTGCTCGCCTTCGTGGCGTTGCTTGAGGCAATCGTCCTGACCGCTCTCGTCGTCGCGATCCTCGGGCATGCTGTCTGGGCCGCGAGGGGAGACCGTTTGCTCGAGCGACGGATGCGGATCGGTCGGCCGCTGCTCGGCGCCCTGCTGGACCGGCCTGCTGATGAGCCGCGGATCCGGATCCTCCGACGCCTCGGACGCCGCGCACAGATCCGGCTATTCGCCGAGCTCGAGCCGCGCACCGAGGTCGCACAGCAGGACGCGGTGCGCGACGTGGCGTCCCGCCTCGGCATCGTCGCCCGCGCCGCGCGAGGATGCCGGAGCCGGTGGTGGTGGCGCCGTCTGTACGCGACCCGCCTGCTGACGCTCGTGGATGGCGGCGCGTACATCATGCCGGCGCTGATCCACGACCCTGATCAGCTCGTGCGGACGCAGGTCGCCGAGTGGGCCGCCTTGCATCCGGATGCCCCCACGCTCGTCGCGTTGATCGGCCTGCTCGACGATCCAACGGGGATCGCGCGGTTCGCGGTGATGGACACGCTGTTGCGGATCGGGCCGCCCGCGGTGCCGGCACTCGTGCTGGGACTCGCGTATGTCGGACCCGCGGGGATCGCGAGCGCGCTGCTCGTCGGCGCGCGGCTCGCCGCTCCCGAGCTCCTCGAGCCTGGACTCACGTACGCCGTGCACCCGGACGCGGCCGTTCGTGCGGCGGCCGCGGCGGTCCTGGGCGCGCTCGGCGGCCTCGAC
The DNA here is from genome assembly GCA_038227105.1 of Candidatus Limnocylindria bacterium. GTDB lineage: Bacteria > Chloroflexota > Limnocylindria > P2-11E > P2-11E > UBA4735. The sequence goes on from JBBRQB010000001.1 coordinate 60,356, forward strand.
GCGGTCAGGATGCTGGGAAACCTGCTCGATGATCCAGAGGCGGAGGTCCGCCAGGCGGCCTCTCGCGGTCTAGGCGAGCTCGGGCACTGGCAGAGCGCGGCGGCGCTCCTGCCGCTGCTGGGCGACCCGACATTCCCAGTCCGGCGCGAGACGGCCATCGCACTGACCGCGATGGGGGACCCGGGCGCGGACATCCTGCGGAGGGCCCTCGGCGGACTCGATCGCTTCGCCGCGGATATCGCCAGACAGGCGCTCGGCGCCGCCGCGGAGGGATCCTGAGCCCCGGCGACACCGTCGGTGCGGCGCTGGCCAATCTGGACGCGGTGATCCTCGTGTACTTCCTCGTCGCCAACGCGTTCTACGCGGCGCTCATCGCGAGCTCCGCGCTCGATCTCTGGGTGCACGTCCGCCAGGTGCGTGGCGAGTCGCGGTGGCTCGTCCTGGAGTCGCCTATCGCGCCGCGGGTGACCGTTCTCTCGCCGGCGCACAACGAAGCGGCCACCATCGTGGCGAGCGTCGATGCCTGCCTGAGCCTGCGTTACGCCAACCTGGAGATCATCGTCGTCAATGACGGCTCGACCGACGCGACCCTCGACGTCCTCCGCGAGCGTCTCGATCTCGAGCGCGTGCATCCCGTTGTCGACCGGCGCCTGAAGACGGCTCCGGTCCGTGCGCTGTTCCGATCCAGGAGCGACCCCACGGTGCTGGTGGTCGACAAGGAGAACGGCGGCCGCGCCGATGCCCTCAACGCCGGCCTCGACCTCGCGACGGGGGAGCTCGTGTGCGTGATCGATGCGGATACCCTCATCGACGCCGACGGTCTGAGGCGCATGGTCCGTCCGTTCCTGCTCTCCGACGACGTGCTCGCTGCGGGTGGCACGATCCGGGTCGCGAATGGGTGCGTGGTCACCGACGGCCAGGTCGTGGATGTCCGCCTGCCGCGAAGCTTCGTCGGCGCGATGCAGGCGCTCGAGTATCTGCGCGCGTTCCTGATCGGTCGGCTCGGCTGGAACAGGCTGGGCGGGAACCTCATCATCTCCGGCGCATTCGGGCTCTTTCGCCGTGAATCGATCGTGAGCGCCGGTGGATATACGAGCGACTCGGTCGGCGAGGACATGGAGCTTGTCGTGCGGCTCCGCCGCAACGCCTACGAGCAGGGCGGACCGACGCGCATCGATTTCATCCCAGACCCGGTCGCCTGGACCGAGGCGCCCGAGTCACTGCGGGTCCTCGGCGGTCAGCGCGAGCGGTGGCACCGCGGGCTCGCGGACACGCTCTGGCGCCATCGCCGTCTCCTGTTCAACCCGCGCTACGGTGCGCTCGGCCTCGTGGGCTATCCCTACTTCCTCTTCGTCGAGCTGCTGGGGCCCGTCGTCGAAGCGGCGGGATTGGTGGGCGTGCTTGCGGGCTTCGCCGTCGGCGTGATCGACGCCCAATTCGCGCTGCTGTTCTTCGTCGTCGCGTACGGAATGGGCCTCACGCTCACATTCGTCTGCGTGCTGCTCGAGGCGGTGTCCTACCGCGGCTACCGGAGGTTCAAAGAGCCGGTCGCGCTTCTCGGCCTGGCGCTGCTCGAATCCTTCGGCTATCGGCAGCTGACCGTGCTCTGGCGGCTCAGCGGACTGATCGGCTATCTGCGACGGCGGAGCGACTGGGGAATGATGGAGCGACGAGGATTCGCCCCAGGCTCCGCGGAGCCGGCGAAGCTCTAGGTCGGGTATCACCTTGGTCCGAGATCGCCGGAATCGCGTGACGCTTGGTGTCATTGGGCTACGCTCGCGCTGAAGGCGGAGGGCACATATGAGGCGTTTCGGTATCTGCGCATTCGCGATCCTGCTTGCGGCCTGCGGTGGAGCGGCGTCCCCGTCCGCGCAGGGTCCCGCCTCGACCACGGCGGCAGTCGCGACGACGGCCGCGAACCAGGGTGCGACGACAGCGCCCGCGGCCCCGGCGACGTCATCCGGCCCGAACATCGCCGACATCCTGAAGGCCGGCAAGCTCACCTCGTACAAGGTCACCTACAAGTGGACGACGACGGCCGGCGGGCAGACCCAGACGGCCGAGCAGACCTGGTACTACAAGGCCCCGAAGGCCCGGTTCGATTTCTCGGCCGGTCCAGGCGCGACGTTCTCGGTCTACACGCTCGAGGATGGCACGTACGTCTGCACGAGCGCGTCCGGTCAGAGCTTCTGCCAGAAGGGCCCAGCCGGCAGCGGCCTCGACGCGAACCCCGCCGCCTCGTTCGGGCTCCAGTTGCAGGATCACCCCGATCAGTTCAACTCGAGCTTCACCGGCACGAAGTCGCTCGCGGGGCAGACCGCCCAATGCTATGGCGTGAAATCTCTGACCGGCGCCGCGTTCGGTGACGTCACGTCCTGCTATTCGTCGAGCGGTGTCCCGCTCTTCACGCAGATCAAGTCACAGGGCCAGGAATTCACGATGGAAGCGAGCAGCTTCAGCACGACCGTTTCCGACGCGGACTTCGTCGTCCCGAAATAGCTGGGAGCCGGCGCTCGCCTAGTGCCGGAAGGTCTCCAGCGCGTCCCGCGCGGCGTCGCGGACCCAGGGATACGGATCCGTCATCGCGGCCCGCTCGAGGAGCGGCCGGGCACGCCCATCGCCGATGCTCGCCAGGGCGGCCGCCGCCGCCTCACGCACCCCTGATTCGCGGTCACCAAGGAGGCCTGCGACCTCGGCGAGCGTGTCCGCTGCGCGCAGGCGGTCGAAGCCGTGCGCCGCGAAGATCCTGATCATCCAATCACCATCGATCGCGGCTCGGCGGAACGCCGGCAGCGCCGGCGGCTCGCGCAGCTCCGCGAGCGCGAAGAGCGCCCACTTCCGGACCTCGCTCGGCTCGTCTGCGGCCAGCATCAGGACAGCGACCGCCCGCTCGCGAAACTCACCGAGCTGATCCGGGTGGTCGGCCAGGGCCTTCGCAGCGTGTGCGCGCTCGTACGTCTTGTCGGAGCGGTCGGACAGGATCGTGACGATCGCGCCGAGGTCCCCGGCACGCTCGAGCCGTTCCACTTTCGATTGGAAGAACACGGGTGCACGCATGCTACGGTGAGCCCAAGAGGGCCACGGAGGGCCAGGAGGGCGTCAGTCGATGAGATCCGGCGGATTCCCCTGCCGCTACGGTGGCTGCGACGTGCGCTTCGCCGTGCAGGAACAGGGATCGATGCCCGCGCTGATGGCGGCGAGCGCCGCGCGGTCCGAACACGAGACGACCGTTCACTCGTACCAGCACATCAAGCTCGAGGACGTGGTCCGCAAGCCGAGCTGGGCGTCTCGCAAACCGGTGACCGCTCCGAAGCCCTGATTCACTTTCGCGTTCCCATTCGGTAGGATTCGTACACAACTGAATACGCGATGCCGGCCAGAGGTGCGGACACCAGCAGCGCCGTCGAGGAACGAGCTTCCACCGACACGGACGCAAGGGGTGAGCCGCCGAAGATGGTGATCCGACTCGGGATCGCCTTCTGGTCCACGATCCGGAAGGGCGTGGGCTGTCGCGACGGAGAAGGCACTCCGCCGCGGAGCGCTGACCGCATCAGAGCTTCGATCCGACGTCGGAGGCTGGTGCGCATGGGCGCGACCGGCCTTTTTCTTTGCCAGAGTTTGGGAGGAACGACGTGCCGATCGACCGCTTCGCGATCATCGACTCCACGCTCCGCGAGGGGGAGCAGTTCTCCAACGCGCACTTCACGACCGACGACAAGATCGCGATCGCGAAGCTGCTCGACGAATTCGGCGTGGAATACATCGAGCTCACGTCGCCGGTCGCCTCCCCGCAGTCCTGCGCCGACCTTCGCACGATCGCGTCGCTCGGTCTCAAGGCAAAGGTCCTTACGCACGTGCGGTGCCATATGGATGACGCCAAAGTCGCGGTGGAGTCGGGCGTCACCGGGATCGACATCCTGTTCGGCACCTCGTCATTCCTGCGTGACTTCTCGCACGGAAAGAGCGTCGACGAGATCATCGTCGAGGCCCGCAAGGTGATCGAGTTCATCAAGGATCACGGCAAGGAGGTCCGCTTCTCGAGCGAGGACAGCTTCCGCTCCACGGAAGGGGATCTGCTGAAGGTCTATCAGGCCGTTGCCGCGATGGGGGTGGACCGCGTGGGCGTCGCCGATACCGTTGGGATCGCGACGCCGCGGCAGTGCTACGCGCTGGCCGTCGAGCTGCGCCACCACATCAGCTGCGACATCGAGTTCCACGGCCACAATGACGCGGGCTGCGCGATCGCGAACAGCTACAGCATCCTCGAGGGTGGAGCGACGCACATCGACACGAGCGTCCTCGGGATCGGCGAGCGCAACGGCATCACGCCGCTCGGCGGCTTCGTGGCGCGGATGTACGCCGACGACCCCGCAGCCATCAAGAAGAAGTACGACCTGCCCAAGCTGAAGCAGCTCGACGAGCTCATCGCCTCGTTGGTCAAGATCGAGATCCCGTTCGACGAATTCGTGACCGGCAAGTACGCGTTCCACCACAAGGCCGGGATGCACACGAAGGCGATCTACGTGAACCCGAACAGCTACGAGATCCTCGACCCTGCGGACTTCGGGCTCACCCGCACGATCAACATTGCGCACCGGCTCACCGGGCACAACGCGGTGGGCAAGCGCGCCGAGGAGCTCGGGCTGACCTTCGGCAAGGACGAGCTGCGGTCCATCACGCAGCGCATCAAGAGCCTGGCCGACGCCGGCCCGCTGTCGATGGATCAGCTCGACTCCATCCTCCGGGACTGGGTGGTCGCATGACCCGCGGGAAGACGCTTGCGGAGGTCATTCTCAGCAAGCAGTCCGGTCGCGACGTGCGTGCCGGGGATCTCGTCATCGTCCCGATCTCGCGGGTGATGGTGCACGATTCCGTGATCGACGCGGTCATGCAAGGGCTCAAGGACCTCGGCAAGGACAGGGTCTGGGATACGAGCAAGGTCGGTGTGTTCGTCGACCATGCTGCTCCGGCTCCGACACCGGTCGTCGCAGATTCGCATCGCGTCCTTCGCGAGTGGGTGCGGGCACAGGGGATCCAGACGTTCTACGACGCCGGTGAGGGCGTGTGCCACCAGATCATGGTCGAAGAGGGCTACTGCGAGCCCGGGACAGTGATCGTGGGAAGCGACTCGCACAGCAACTCCTACGGCGCGGTCGGATCGTTCGGCGCGGGGATGGGAGCGACTGACATCGCGGTCGCGCTCGGCCTCGGCCGCACCTGGCTGCGCGTCCCCGAGTCCATCAAGGTGACGTTCACCGGACGGCTTCGCAAGGGCGTCACGATGAAGGACGCGATCATGCGCGTCGTGCGTGAGATCGGGACGGATGGCGCCCGGTACGCGTGCGTCGAGTTCCATGGGGTCGGCGATCTTCCGCAGGGCGATCGCATCACGCTCGCCGGCATGACGACGGAGATGGGCGCGAAGGCCGGCATCGTCGTGGGTACTCCCGAGGCGCCCGCGTGGCTCCGCCCCGCCGCCGATGCGTCGTACATGCGCGAGGTCAGTGTCGACATGTCCACGCTCGAGCCACAGGTCGCGATCCCGCCGCGCGTCGACCAGGTCTCGGACGTCAGCGAGGCGGTCGGCATCCCGGTGGACATCGTGTTCCTCGGCTCCTGCACCAACGGTCGCCTCGTCGACATGCAGCAGGCCGCCTCGATCCTGCGCGGCCGCCGGATCTCGCCGCGCGTGCGTCTCGAGGTCGTGCCGTCGTCGCGACGGCAGTTCGAGGACGCCATGGCAGACGGCACGCTCGGCATCCTGTCGGCCGCCGGCGCGGTCATCGGAAGCTCGGGCTGCGGGCCGTGCCTCGGGCGGACGGGCGGCGTGCTCGCGGGCCAGGAGGTCTGCTTCTCCACGGCGAACCGCAACTACAAGGGCCGGATGGGCTCGCCCGACGCGTCCATCTATCTCGGCTCGCCGTACGTCGCTGCGGTCGCCGCGCTCACCGGTGTGATCGACGACCCGCGGCCGTACCTCGAGGCGAGCGAGCAGGACTTCGACGCGCTTGTCGCCAAACGCCGCGAGGATCGCGGCGACCGCGGTGCCGCATCCGAGCGTTCAGGTGACCGGTCGCGTGAGCTCGTCATGGCGCACCCCGTGGCGAACGCGCCGTGGGTCGTCGGCATGGACCAGGAGGACTGATGGCGCGCGCCTGGGTCTTCGGCGACGACCTCGACACCGATCAGATGGTCCCCGGTCGCTACGCTCCGTTCATGGTCGGCAAGGACACGTTCCAGAACTACGCCTTCTATGACGCGCGTCCGGGCTTCGCGAAAGAGGTCAAGCCGGGCGACATCCTCGTGGGTGGGGAGAACTTCGGCTGCGGCAGCTCGCGCGAGTACGCGGTGGCGGCGCTCCAGAAGCTCGGCATCGGCGGGATCGTCGCCAAGAACTTCGCGCGGATCTTCTTCCGCAACTGCATCAATCTCGGCATCCCCATCGTCGAATCGTCGGGCGCGGTGGCGATGACGAAGGACGGCGACGACGTGACGCTCGACCTCGCCGGTGCGGTCCTACGGACACCGCAGGGGAACGCGGTCCTTCGTCCGATCGCGCCGTTCGCGCAGCAGATCCTGTCCGCGGGTGGGGTCGTGAAGTACCTCGCCGCCCACGGAGACTTCCCCGAGGTCCGCTGAGCCCTAGAGGTCGACGGCCACCGGTAGCGCGCCTTGCGCCCAGCTCGAGAGCTTCTTTCCGGCACGCCAGCCCATGTACTTCCCGTCCAGCAGCTCGCGCGCGGTCGCGTCCTCACGCGTGGCGGCCTTCACGATCCGCGCCTGCAGTGATGCGCTCTGCGTGTTGATCCGCACGCGGACCCGAGGATCCTTCCGGATGTTCTTCACCCAGTCGGCGCCGTCGCGGCCGCCGCTCAGCATGTAAAAGCGTGCCGTCACGGATGCCGAACCAGATCTCGATCTCATGCGGCGTACCGGTCTTGCGACCCGTGGTCGTCAGATACGCCATGTCCTCGTCCGCGAGTCGCTCGAACATGCCACGAGCCTACGCGAGCGTCTCCCGCAGCCAGGCGGTCACGGCGGTCGTGAGCGCGGTCCGGTGCTCGGGCCTGGTGAACAGGTGGTCCGCCCCCTCGATCCGGATGACGCGGCATGGCGCGCCGCCCTGACGCAGCACCGCGGCGTAGCGCTCGCTGTCGCCCGGATCCACGACCTCGTCCGCGGTGGCGCTCACGATCAGCACCTTCGCACGCGTTCGCGAGAGCTCCGCGACGGGCTTGATCGGGCCCATGTAGTCGCGCTGGGTCGGTGGGGCGATCAGTACCGCGCTGCGGATCCGCGAGTCGCGGCCCGCGGCGAGCCCCGCGATGGCGCCACCGTAGGAGTGGCCGACGACACCGATGCGCTGCGGGATCGACGGATGGCTGCGTAACAAACGGATCGCACCGGCGGTATCGGCGAGCCGGTCGAGCCCATCGTCGCTCCGGTGCGCGAATCGCAGCGCCGCGATGCCCGCGGCGGCGAACGCCTCGCAGAGGAACGCGGCGCTCTCGATGGTGTGGACGCGGCCGCTGAGGACGGCGACGCCGCCGAGCGTCTCGCCGTCGGGCAGGTGCAGGATCCCCTCGATCTCGACGCCGGCCGCCGCGAACGACACGCGCTGGAGCACTAGGGCCGGCAGCTCATGGGGACACGCGGTACCGCAGGTAGACGACGCCACCCGCGAAGCGGCGCTCCTCCTCGAGGACGAGCTGTTGGCGCACACCATCCGGCAGGGCTCGCGTGCCGCCGCCCACGATGATCGGCACGAGGAATAGGTGAACCTCGTCGACCAAACCTGCCTTGAGCGCTTCGGCGGCGATGGTCGGTCCTCCGATGGAGAGGTCCCGCGACGCGGTGGCCTTTGATCGCCGGACGACGTTCGGAGCGAAGTCGCGCTCGAGCGTCGTCCGCGCGCTCGCGACAGCGTCCAGCGTCTTTGAGTACACGATCTTGTCCGCCGCGTGCCAGATCGCGGCGAAGTCGCGTATGACGGCAGGCTCCGGGCCGACGTCCATCGTCTCCCAGGCGACCAGCACGTCGTACATGCGCCGGCCGTAGAGGTGCGTGCCGATGGGTCGGACCAGGTCATTGATGAAGGCGTGGACCTCCTCATCTGGCGTAGCCCAGTCGAAGCTGCCGCTCTCGTCGGCGACGTAGCCATCGAGCGACGAGATCGTCGCGTAGACGAGCTTCGCCATGCTCAGGCTCCAGCGGCTGGCTTGGGGGTGACCTCGGGCATCGCGAGCATCTCGAGGACCATCTCGCGCCGGTCGATCGGCGTGCGGCTCGAGATGAGCTCGAGGACCTTCTTGCGGCCTTTCATCTTGCCGATGAGCATTGCGCCGACGAGCTTGTCGCCGAGGAAGAACAACCGCTTGTAGTTGCGACCCTCGTAATCGACCTCGACCAGCGCCTCCGCGTCGGGCTCCTCCTCGGTCGTCACGCCCATCACCGAGATGTTCGAGTCGAACATGCCAGAGGCGTACGTCGGGACCTCCACGTACGGCTGCTTCGCGCCGAGCATGTTCTTCGCGACATGGCGGCCGTGGTTCAGCGCGTTGTCCCAGGTGCCCATACGGTGGTGGCGCTCCGAGATGACGTCGTAGAACTCGGCGACGTCGCCGGCGGCCCACACGTCGGGCATGTTCGTCTCGAGGAACTCGTTCGAGCGCACGCCGACCTTCGTGTCGAGCCCGGTGTCCTTGAAGATGTCGATGTTCATCGTGAGGCCGAGCCCGACGCCGACGATGTCCGCGTTCGCGGTGAATCCGGCGGTCCCGGTGACCTTGACGGTCCAGTTCGACTGTTCGACCGTTTCGATGGCTTCTTCGTAGTGGAAGTGCACGCCCGCGTCCTCGCCGAGGAGCGTGACGATCTTGCCGCCGGCCTCATCGAGCGCGCGGCGGAGGAACCACGGACCGCGCATGAGCCAGTGCGTCTCGAGCTTGCGGAACGCGAAAGCCTCGGTGAGCTCATAACCGATGAACGAACCGCCCAGGATGACTGCGACCTTGGACTCCGGGATCTTCGCGACCATCGCCTTGGTCTCGTCCAAGTACTGGAAGTTGAAGACCGACCGCGCCGCGGCGGCGCCCGGGCACGTGAGGGGATTGGGCCGGCCACCGGTCGCGATCAGGAGCTTGTCGTACGCCAGCTCGCCGCCGGGCTCCATGGTCACGGTCTTGTGCTCGAAGTCGACCTGCACGACCTTCGTCTCGAGGCGCAGGTCGATACGGTTCTTGTCGTGCCACGCCTGGTCACGGACGTAGACGCGCTGCTCGAGGAGCACGCCCTTGAGGTAGCGGGGGAGGGAGACGCGGTTGTAGAGGGTGTACGGCTCGTCGTCGATCATCACGATCTCGCACGCCGCATCGTCCTTGCGGAGCTGCTCGGCGGCATACGTGCCCGCGGCGCCATTGCCGATGATGACGAAGCGAGTGGGGTTCGCGCCCAAAGACGTGCCCTCCGATGTGGTGTCGCGGAAAGTGTGGCGGAACAGCCGTGATGGTGCCCGCGGAGGGATTCGAACCCTCGCTGTACTCCTCTTAAGGGAGTCGCCTCTTCCACTGGGCTACGCGGGCACGCCAAGTATCGCCCTCAGCCGTGGGTTCAGGAACCATTCGGCTCGGCTAGCGTCAGGATGTCGTGGTGAGCATCTGTTCGCGCGGCGTGGCCGCCCTGGCGCTGGCGCTCGCCGGTCTCGGGGTGCTCGCCGCGCCCGCGTGGGCGTCGTGCATCCAGCAGACCCAAGCGGATCAGATCGCGCGTGCCGACGTCATCGCCTTCGGGCGCGTGACGAGCGTCGATCGCGGCGCCGGGACGCTCACCTTCCAGGCCCTCACCGTATACAAGGGCGACACGGGGCCGGATCGCATCACGGTTTCGATCGGCCCCGGGCCACGCGGCAACAACGTCGCGACGAGCGTCGACTACCGCGCGGATCCTGGCGACCATCTCCTGTACCTGCAGCGCGCCGCCAGCGGGTACGCGACGAACGACTGCAGTGGCAGCCATCCCGGTCCGCCGAGCGTCGACGAGCTGCGCCTGCTCGCGCCGGCCGGCGGGACGGTGCTTACCTACACGCCCGCGTCAGACCCGCTCGATCGCTTCGTCGGACCCGCCATCGCCACGCTCGCCGCCGCGGCGGTCGCCGCGTTCCTCGTGGCGCGGCGACGAAAGAGCGGCGCCTAGCGCTTCGGCGGCGCCTCGACGTTCACCGTGACGGGCCCGCTCCCGGCCCGCGAGAAGACCGCAAGGTTCGCGTCGATCCCGGGGTTCGACTCGCGATGCACGGCGCCGGCAGGGACGTGGATGAAGTCACCTTCCTTCGCCTCGATCGTGGCGTCGGAGAACTCCATGCGCAGCGAGCCCTTGAGCACATGGATCGACGTTTCGTGGGTCCCGTGGTGGTGCCAGCCGCTCATGACCCCCGGTCCGACGCTCACGGTCCCGGAGGTCAGGCCCGGGACCTCGATCGCGTGCGCGCGGGTCATGCCCGGCGTCGGATTCGTATCTGTGCCAAGGGCGTCCTTCCTGATCAGGTGGTCACTAGATGTCACGTTCGTCCCTGCCCTTCTTATCGTCGGTCCCCCAGCGCTCGTGTTGGACGTGGAGCTGGATGCCGCGTTTCGCGATCCAGTTGTCGACGAGCCGGTCGACCGCGGCATCGCGCGGCACGCGCGCGATCGCGTGATGGTGGTTCGCGCATTCCAGACGGATCTCGCCTTGCCCGCGCGCGTGCGCGAACATGGGCATGCCGCACTCGTCGCATTCGAGGGTTCCGTCGGCCTTCAAGTCGCGCAATGCGCGTCCGATCTCCATCGTTGTGGTCTCTCTTCGCTGCCCGCTACACTATGCAGGACCGCCCTGGCCTACGGCCGGGGCGCCTTTTCGCACCGGACCAGGGCAGCTCGCCCCCACTGGCGGGACCCGAGGACGTCCGCTGCAGACCCAGGAAAGGAAGGTGGGATCACCGCATGCGCCCATACGAGCTCATGTACCTCGTCCAGCCGACCGCAGACGAAGAGAAGCTCAACGCGGTCAGCGACCGGCTCCAGCAGTCCATCGGCTCGCTCGGTGGCAAGGTCGACAAGGTGACGCCGCCGATCCGCCGCCGCCTCGCCTACGAGATCGGCAAGTACCGCGACGGCCAGTACGCCGTCCTCGAGTACTCGCTGCCCCCCGAGCAGTCGCGTGAATTCGAACGCGTCATCAAGCTGACGGAAGACATCCTTCGCCACATCGTCATCCGTCGCGACGAATGATCAGAAGGAAGTAGAAGCAATGGCATCGATGGCCAAGATCCAGATTATCGGAAATGTCGGACGCGACCCCGAGATGCGGATGACCCCGAACGGGAAGCCTGTCTGCGACTTCTCGGTCGCCGTGAACCGCGTCTCCAACTCCGGCGGCGAGCGTTCGGAGCAGACCGATTGGTACCGCGTCAGCTGCTGGGGCCGCCAGGCCGAGATCGCGCAGCAGTACATCCAGAAGGGCATGCAGATCTTCGTTGACGGCCGGTTCAGCCCACGCACGTGGACGAACAAGGAGAACGTCGAGAAGACGAGCCTCGAGATCAGCTGCAACGACTTCCAGATGCTCGGTGGCCGCCGTGACCGCGAAGGCGGCATGGGCGGCGGCGCGATGCCGGGCAACCAGGGCGAAGCGCCCGCAGGTCCGTCGGGGACGTTCGATCCCGACGAGATCCCGTTCTAAGGAGCAGAGATGAGTCAGGATCGTTCCGGTGGATCCCGCGGCGGCTCGCGTGGTGGCGGCGGTGGCCGCGACCGCGATGACCGCGGCGGTGAGCGCGGCGGCGACCGCGGTGGAGATCGTCCCCGCTACGGCGGCGCACGCCGCCCGCGCCGCAAGGTCTGCGCGTTCTGCGTCGACAAGGTGAAGAAGATCGACTTCAAAGAGGTCGGCCGTATCCGTCGCTACATCAGCGACCGCGGCAAGATCGACCCGCGCCGCAAGAGCGGCACCTGCGCCAAGCATCAGCGGATGCTCACGGCGGCGCTCAAGCGCGCACGCCACATGGCGCTCCTTCCGTACACGGCCGAGCACGTGCGCTCGCTCATGAGCCCGCAGGCTCGCGCCATGGCCGGTGGTCCGCCGCCGCCCAAGCCTGATCGTCCGCCCTACCGTCCGGGTGGCTACGGTGCCCCGGGCGGCTTCCGTCCCGCAGGTGCACCGGCACCGATGGGCGCGGGTCAGCCCGCTCCCGCCGCACCGGCCCCTGCCGCCGCACCCGCACCAGCTCCCCGGCCGGCCGAAGGCACTCCCAGCGCGTAGCACGCACGCAACGGGCAGCACGAGAGGCCGGCAGCGTTGCCGGCCTCTCGCATTTCTGGCTCTAGACCGTCCCGGCAAGGAGCAGCGGCACGACAAAGACGATCAGCGTCGCCGTGACAACGAGTAGCGCGCCGAGTCCGACTCGCGTCCTCGTGCTCTTGCGGCGCGCGAGGGGAATGAGACTTCCGGGTAGCAGCGCCACCACGAAAACGCCGAGCACCGGCAGCGTGCCGAGCGAAACGCTGGCGGCGAACGCGATCCAGAGCAGCCGGTCGCTCACGCGCGCCTGCCCGCGGTGGAAGGTCGTGTAGATCGCGCCCGCGATGATCGCCATCGGCAGCGCGAAGATCAGCCCCATGACGCCGGCGCCCAGGGCCAGGCCGACCGAGAAGAGGACGATGCGCGTCCCGAGATCACGGCCCTCCGCGCGCTCGGCGAGCCACGACCAGCCGGCGTAGATCGCCAACGGGAAGCCGATGAACGGCACAGCGAGCGACCCGTTGCCGTTCAGGGCCCACGATCCGATGGTGATCCGGCTCTCGCTCAAGACCTGTGTGAGGAGCAGGATCGCGAGGCCGATGCCGCTCCCCCCGAGGAAGACGAGGAACGGTCGAGGCGCCTCGCTCCGGGTCGCGATCGCCACCCTGTCGCTCACGACGCGCAGCATACGAAGAGGCCGGCCTTTCGGCCGGCCTCTCGTGACAGCTGGGTCGGTCCGCGCTACGCGGACTTGCTCGCGTGGAGCGGCGCCTTCGCGATACGGAGGAGCGCCTGGTCCTTGGCAGGGATCGTGAACGGGATCACGCCCGGGATCAGCCACTCGTTCCATTGCTTGTCGACCTGGGCCTGAAAGTGCTCGACGTCCTCGTCAGCGAAGTGGGCGAAGCGTCCCTGGCGCTTCAGGTACTCGTACACCGGCTTGCGCTTCTTGCGGCCTTCGGCGATCTGCCGGGTCGGGCCGGTGAGGTTGCACACGCCGTCCACCACCTCGTATAGCGGCCAGATGCCGGTCTCCACCGCGAGGTGGCCGAGCTCCTGGCTGTACTGCGGGTGGTAGTCCCAGCCCTTGGGGCACGGGTCGAGCGTGTGCACGAACGTGGGCCCGCCGAGCTCGAGCGCCTTGCGGATCTTGTTCATGAGGTCGACCGCATACGCGGCGCACCCGGCCGCGATGTAGCGGGACTCCGGGTGGCCCGCGGCCATCATGCCCGGCATGTTCTTCTTCCAGCGTGTGTGCATGAGCCGCTTCGTGGTGCCGCTCGGCGAGAACGTGGTGACCGCGCCGTACGGCGTCTGGCTCGAGAGCTGGATGTCGGTGTTCGCGTACGACTCGTTGTCGTAGAGGAGGATGAGCGAGTTGTAGTCCTTGTGCGTGAGCGTGGCGCTGATGGCGCCGATGCCCATGTCGGCGCCGCCGCCGTCACCGCAGAACGCGATGACGTTGATCTTCTCGTCCTTGATCTTGCCCTTGCGCATGAGGACCTTGAGGCCGGCCGCGGTGCCGAGGGCAGCGGAACCGGATGCACCGAGCTGGGTGTGCATCCATGGCACGACCCAGGGCGTCGTGTAGTACGTCGTGTTCGCGACGTACATGCAGCCGGTCGATCCGAGCACGATCGTGCGCGGTCCGGAGGCCTTCACCATGTGGCGCATGACCAGGGCGGACTCGCAGCCCTGGCAGGTGCGGTGGCCGGAAACGAAGAGCTCGTCGTAGGGCACGTCCTTCACGCCCTTGATCTGCGGAAGGTCGAGCGGTGTGTTGCTAGCGGTCACTGCCATCCATCGTCTCCTTTACGCCCGGACGCCGATCCAGTGAGTCACGTCACCGGAAGTGAGGCCGCCAGTGGCGGCAGCTGTGAGCTTCTGGAACATATCCTGGGCCATCGGCTGCTCGATCTCGCGTCCGCCGAGGGCGGCGATGAAGCCGACGATCGTCGGTCGCTTCTCCACCGAATACATCGCCGAGCGGATCTCGTTGTACAGGACGCCGCCGTAGAACGGTGAGCCGAAGCTGTAGTCGCGGTCGATGACCCCGACGGCCTTGAAGCGGCTCAGGCTTTTGACGATGTCCGCGGTCGGGAACGGTCGGAACCACTTGAGCCGCACGAGCCCGACCTTGTGGCCCTCCTTGCGGAGGCGGCGGATCGCGACCTTCATCGGGAGGGACAGCGTCCCCTGACCGATGAACACGACCTCCGCGTCGTCGGTCATGTACTCGTCGAGGAACGGGTTCTCGCCGCCGCGGCCGAACAGCCGCTTGAACTCGGCGTGAGCCTCGGTGATGACGCCAAGGGCGTTGCGCATCGCCTGGTCGTTCTGCATCCGGATCTCCATCAGCCAGTCCTGGTCGACCTGCGGCGCGATGGTGATGGGGTTGTCCGGGTGCAGCAGGCGGTCGCCGAGGTCGAACTTCGGCAGGAACTTGGTGACCGCGGCCTGGGTGGGGATCTTCACGATCTGCTGGGAGTGGGTGAGGAACGCGCCGTCGAGGCCGATGGCCAATGGGAGCGAGACCCGCTTGTCCTCGGCGACCTTCCACGCCGTGAGTGCGAAGTCGAGCGACTCCTGGGCGGTCTCGGCCCAGCAGAGCATCCAGCCGAGATCGCGGACCGCGAGCGCGTCGTTGTGCTCGCAGCCGAACGCCCCCGGGTCGTCCAGGGCGCGGTTGCCGCAGATGGCGACGACCGGGAGGCGCAGGCCGGCGGTGACCGCGATCGCCTCCATCGCGTAGAACCAGCCGACGCCCGAGGAGCCGACGAACACCCGCGAGCCGACCGCACAGGCGTGCTTCACGATCTCGAACTGACTGTGCTCGCCGTCGGCGACGATGTACTCAACGTCCATCTTGCCGTTCGCGATCAGCTTGGCCGCGGCCTGCATCACGCCGTCGTACGGCCGGATGGGATACGCGGCCATCACGTCCACATCGGCGAGGCGGATGGCCTCGGCGATGGCCTCACAGCCGGTCGCGAGCTGCTCGGTCTCGACGTCGCTGTGTTCCTTTTCTTTGATCTCAACAACCATGGTTTAGTCCTCACCTCCGCTTGTGGTGGCGCGCTTGGGGTCCGCCGATACGCCGCTCTTCTGCTCGAACCAGGTGTTGTAGCCAGCGTGGTCGTTCTTCCACATCTGCCATTTGTCGTCGTTGTCCTCGAACTTCATCTCATCGACCATGACGATGCAGTCCTTGACCGGGCAGACCTGGGCGCAGATGCCGCAGCCGATGCAGGCCTCGTACACGACCTCGTAGTGGCCTTCGGGGGTGACCTCGAAGCACTCGTCGGGGCAGTCGAGCCAGCACATCGTGCATTTGATGCAGGTGTCGAAATTGACGACGGGCCGGAGCGTCCGGGCACCGTACTTCTTGTAGTACGGGTTGCGCTCGCCGGGCTTCCGCGCATCGACGATGACGCCCGGCCGCATCGTGGTCCAGCCCGGCTTTTCGAACTGCAGGACCTCATGGCCGGTCGTGCCCTCGCCCTTCTTGATCTGGCGAAGCTGCGTGCGGTCATAGCCGTCCTGGGCCGAGGCGACCGCGCTCTCGTCGCCGGTCTGCTCGCGGATGAGCATCTTCACATCCTCGATCCGCACCCAATCCGGCGTGACCTTCGCGAGCGCGCCGAGGACGCGGTAATCGGTGTGGTCGTCCTTGAATACCCACAGGCCGGCGAACGACGCGAGCCCCGGAACGATACCCAAGAGGTAGGGCCGTTCGGCGGCGTCGGTCTGTGCGAGCACGTCGGCAGGTGTCTTTTCGGAGGTGACGAGGACGGCCCCCCCTTCGTGGACCGGCTTCCAGATCGGCTGCCGGCCATACCAGGCCCAGGATTCGACGCCCTTCACCAAGGTGTCGTCGACCGCGACCGCGATGTCCACGACGCTCGGCTCGTATTTGGCCATCGAAGACTCGAGCTCGAGGTCGTTGATCGCGACGACCGCGAAGTATTTCGCCGGGACGCCGTTCCGCTCTGGGGAGTCGCCGTATCGTCCGAACGCGGTCCCGGTGTAGCCACGCTTGCGCGCCGCGAGGACGATCGAGCGGCCGATGCGTTGCGCCAACGTCTTTTGGAAGATGCCCCGATACACGATCTCGATCGTGATCGAGGCGGGGTCCGTCTTCACGACGTTCTGGTCCGCCATCATGCCCCCTTCACCACGGTATTCGTGGCGTCTTGCTTCTCCGCGATGAGCTTGAGGATCCCTTCGCCGACCGCGTGGATGTGCTCAGCTGCGGCGGCCCGCGCCGCGTCCCCGTTACCAGTCTCGAGCGCGATGAGGATGCGCCGGTGGGCGTCAATGGACGCGTGCGCGCGCTGGTTCGTCTGCAGCCACTGCTCGCGGGAGCTCCGAAGGACGTCCCAGATGACGCCGAGCATGGTCGTGAGCAGCTCGTTGCGCGCCGCATGGCCGATGAGCTCGTGGAATCTGGTGTCCTCTTCGGCGTAGGGTTCGCCCGCGTCGACCTTCCGCCCCTGCGCCGCGAGGATCGTGCGGAGCTCGGCAAGCTCGGAGGCGGTGATGCGCTTCGCGGCGGCCGCGGCGATAGCTGGCTCGAGGAGACCGCGGACCTCGATGACATCGGACATCGTGTGCCCGCGCGCGATCAGGTTCGAAAGCGGACGAGCGAGGTCCTCGGGTGCGGTGCGGCGGACGAACGTCCCACCGCCCGCATGCGTCTCGACGACACCCAAAAGCTCGAGCGAGCGGAGCGCTTCGCGGACCGAGGCGCGCGATACCTGGAACTGCTCGGCCAAGGCGCGCTCCGGCGGCAGCTGGTCGCCCGGCCGAAGCTCTCCCTTTTCAAGGAGGGACTCGATCTGGCTCACGATGTCCTGGTAGAGGCGGCTCCGGCGGATCGGCTCGATGACAGCCAGCGGTGTCCTCCCCGGGCATTTTCAGGCGCAAAGTCTGCGTCTGGATGCTCTGGTCAGGTGGTCTGACCAGAACGATCGACACGCTACCGCGTCGCCAGGGACCCGGTCAAGTGACCGGAGGTACTTACGCCGGGACGGGCTCGGTGTGGCCGGCCATCAGGAGGCCGAGCCGCTCCTCGGTGGCCTCAGCGGCGGCGAGCGTGGCGACCAGGCGACCCTCGAACATGACCGCGATCCGGTCCGAAAGGGCCCGGATCTCATCGAGCTCGCTCGAGACCAGGAGGACGGCGGCACCGCGGGCGCGCTGCTCAAGGAGCCGCTCCCAGACGTACTCGGTCGAGCCGATGTCCAGCCCGCGCGTCGGCTGGCTGACGACGATGAGCTTGGGCTGCTCGGAGATCTCGCGGCCGAGGACGACCTTCTGCTGATTGCCGCCCGAGAGGTTCCCGACGATGGCCCGCGCGTTCGGCGGCCGGACGTCGAACTCTTTGGCGAGACGTTCGCCGTTCGTTCGGATGGTGTTGTCGTCCAGGACGCCGCGCCTCGCGAATGGCGGCCGGTCCTGCTTCCCGAGGATGAAGTTGTTCGCGACCGTGAAGGCGAGGACAAGCCCCTCGCGGCGGCGGTCCTCCGGCACGAACGCCACACCGCGTTGGCGCGTCCGCTTCGGATCGTCGTGCGCGACGTCTGCGCCGCCGATCGAGATCGTTCCCGCAGTCGGCTCGCGCAGTCCGAGGATGCACTCCGCGAGCTCGGACTGCCCGTTCCCACCGACGCCCGCCACGCCCAGGATCTCGCCTGCGTGCACCGTGAGGTCGACGCCCTGGAGCGCGGCCGCGCCACGGTCGCTCCGGGCCTGCAGCCCCCGGATCTTGAGCACCGGCTCGGGAGACGGGGGAGTGGTCCGCGGCTGGACCGGGTGGAGGTCGCGCCCGACCATGAGGCGCGCGATCCCTGCTGCCGAGGTCTCTTTCGTCACGAGCACGCCGGCGTTCTTGCCCGCGCGGAGCACGGTGATGCGGTCCGTCACCGCGAAGACCTCGCGCAGCTTGTGCGTGATGAAGATGATGACCTTGCCCTGGTCGCGGAGGGTCCGGACGATCGTGAAGAGCTCGTCCACCTCCTGCGGTGTAAGGACCGCGGTCGGCTCGTCGAAGATGAGGAGGTCGCTCCCGCGATAGAGCACCTTGAGGATCTCGACCCGTTGCTGGAGTCCGAGCGGGATGTCCTCGACCCGCGCATCGGGGTCGACGGAGATGTGGAACCTGTCCCCGAGCTCGCGCACCCGCGCGCTGATGGCTCGCTTGCTGAGCAGAGGTCCCGAGCGCTCGTCGCCGAGGACGACGTTCTCAGCGACGGTCAGCGGCGGGATGAGCATGAAGTGCTGGTGGATCATCCCGATGCCACGCGCGATCGCGTCGCGCGGCGACCGGATCCCCGCCTCCTGCCCGTTCAAGCGGATCGTGCCCGCATCGGGGTGGTACAGGCCATAGAGGATGTTCATGAGCGTGGACTTGCCGGCGCCGTTCTCTCCGAGCAGCGCATGGATCTCGCCGTCGTTGACCACGAGGTCCACGCCATCGAGCGCCGTGAAGTCGCCGAAGCGCTTCACGATGCCGCGCATCTCCACGTGCGGTGCCGGCGCGTTCATGCATGACCTTCCGTCTCGTAGGGCACCCCGTCGGCGGCCGGTGCACGGGACCGTCCGACGAAGCCGGCGACCGCGAAGATCGTGAGGACGTACGGAAGCGTGCCCAGCAGCTGCACCGGAACCCGCACGTCGCCGATCGTGGCGCCCTGGAGCGAGGTCGAAAGCGCGTTGCCGTAGCCGAAGATGAGGCTCGCGACGAGCGCACCGACCGGTGTCCAGCGCCCGAAGATCATGGCCGCGAGACCGATGAAGCCCCGGCCACCGGTCATCCCGTCGGTGAAAGAATGCACGACACCGAGCGAGAGGTACGCGCCACCGAGCGCCGCCAGCGCGCCACTGGCGATGACCGCCGCGTAACGGATGCGGCGGACCCGGATGCCGACCGTCTCCGCAGCACGCGGATGCTCGCCGACCGCACGGAGGCGGAGCCCGGCCACCGTGCGGAACAGGAAGAGCTGCAGGAGGACGACGAGCAGGAGCATCACCCACACGACGCTGTTCTGGCCGCCGATCGCGTCGCCGACGTACGGTACGCCGCTGAGGAAGCCGAGCTGGACGTCCGGCAGCCCGACCAGGTCCGCGGGCGTGCCCGTCGTGCCGTACAGCTGATAGTCGAGGTATGTCGTGAGACCGAGGACCAGGATGTTCAGGGCCATCCCGGACACGATCTGATCGCTCCGCAGCGTGATCGAGGTGTACGCGTGCAGCGCCGCCACGATGATGCCCGCCAGGAGCGCGACCGCCAGCGCGACCCAGATATTGCGGCTGCGGTCCGCGGCCACGATGCCGAAGAAAGCGCCGGCGAGCATGCAGGCCTCGAGCGCGATATTGGTCACGCCACTGCGCTCCGTCACCACGCCCCCCAGCGCCGCGAGCGCGATCGGCGTGGCGAGCCGCAGGGTGGCCGCGAGCACGCTCGCTCCGACGACCATCTCCCAGGTCATGCGATCGACTCCACGGGCTTGCGGCCGCGCCGCTTCGTCAGTGACCGCACGATGGCCTCTGCCGCGATGACGAACAGCACGAACGCCTGGATGATCGCGACCAGATTCGACGAGATGTTCGCGTGCGACTGCATGTACGCGCCGCCGTGTACGAACGAGCCGAACAGCAGTGCCGCCGCGACGATCCCGAGCGGCGAGTTCTTGCCCAGGAGGGCGACGGCGATGGCGTCGAACCCGTAGCTCGAGGCGAAGCCGTCGTACACGCGACCGAAGAGGCCGCTCACCTCGATCATCCCACCGAGCCCCGCGAACCCGCCGGCGATCGCCATGACCAGGATCATGTGCCGCGCCGGGTCGATGCCCGCCTGTGCGGCCGCCCGCGATCCGAGGCCCACGGCCCGGAGCTGGTAGCCGAGCGGGGTCCGCCACAACAGGAACCAGAAGAAGACGACGGCGAGCGCCGCGAGCAGCAGGCCGGCGTGGAGGCGGCTGAACGGGACGAGCGAGTCGGGAATGATCACCGGGAGGCGTGCACCCGCGCCGATGGGGGTCGACGCCGGGGTCCCGAGGGCGTTCTGCGCCGTCATCGGTCCGGCCTGCAGGAGCCAGTGCATCACGAAGACGACGGTGTAATTGAGCATGATCGTCGTGATGACCTCGTTCACGCCGCGGGTCGCCTTCAGCACGCCGACGATCCCGCCGTAGAACGCGCCGCCGGCGATGCCGAACAGGATGACGATCGGCATCAGCAGGAAGCCCGGGAGCGACCCGAACTGTGCGCCGGCCCAGCCCGCGGTCAGGGCGCCGACCAGGAGCTGCCCCTGGGCGCCGATGTTGAACAGGCCGGTACGGAACGCGATCGCGACCGAGAGGCCGGTGAGCACGAGCGGGATGGCGGAGACGATCGTCTCGGTGATGTCGTACGGCGTCCCGAAGGCGCCCTGCACGAGCGCCGCATAGGCCTTGATCGGGTCGTTGCCGCTGAGGAGCACGAAGATCGCCCCGAACGCCAGCGCGATGACGACGGAGAGGATGGGGATCGCAGGCCCGCCGGCCCACTGAAAGGTGAGCTGGCGCACAGACGGGGCCGGGCTCTCAGAGCCCGGCCCCGTCACTGTCGGTTCTTGTAGCTGTGTCACCCGGTCACTACTTGACCGTCAGTGTGTCCTTCGGTGTGATCTTTCCTGACTTGATGTCCGCGAGTGCCGCGTCCGCAGCCTTCTTCGCTTCCGCCGGCACGACCTTGTCGAGGGCACCGAAGCCGACGCCGTCGTTGGCCGCGTTGTAGCTGTTGTCGCCCGCCTTGAAGGTGCCGAGACGGACTGAGCGGATCGTCTGGAAGACAGCGACGTCGACCTTCTTGAGCGCGCTCGTGATCACAGTGCCCGGAGCGACGGTCGCCTGGTCGGCGTCGACGCCGATGGCGTAGACCTTCGCGTCCTTGGCCGCGTTGATGTAGCCGATGCCGCTAAGGCCCGCGACCTGGAAGAGGATGTCGCAGCCTGCGGCGATCTGCTTGATGCCGACTTCCTTGCCCTTCTGCTGGTCGACGAAGTCGTTGGAGTAGCCGTTGAGGATCTTGGTCGTCGGGCTCGTCTTGGTGACCGCGTCCTGGTAGCCCGCGATGTAGCGGTCCACCGGCGGGATCGGGAGGCCACCCATCGAGCACACGGTGTTGTGTGTCGCGGCGCCGACCTTGTTGAGGGCCATGTACGCGGCGATGACGCCGACGATGTAGCCGGCCTCCTGCTCCTTGAAGAACAGGTTGGCGACGTTCGGCAGATTCTGCGTGGCACCGGCGTCGTCCTGCGGCGCGCCGTCGATGATCGCGAACTTCACGTTCGGGAACTGCTTCGCGACCTTCCACACCGCGTTCTGCATCAGGAAGCCGACCCCGATCACGAGGTCGTACTTGTCCTGCGCGTACTTGGTGAGGTTCGGCACGTAGTCAGCCTGCTGCTTCGACTCCGTCACTGACGTGTCGACGACGAGCTGGGCTGCGGCATCCTTACGGCCCTTGTCGGCCAGCGCGTTGAAGCTCTTGTCGTTCAGGCCGCCGACGTCGGTGACCAGACCGATCTTCGGGTGCTGCCCGTTGGCGGTACTACCGCTCGCGCTGGCGCTCGCGGCGGGGGCGGTGGTGTTGCTGGTACAGGCGGCCACGATCGTGGCGGCGAGGAGACAGAACGCGACGAATCGCTTCATGGGCGAGGAATCCCTCCCTAGTCGAATGGCGCGCGTTGCGATCTAGGGGATGGTATGCCGTCCCGCTCGTCGCCGCAGGGGATTCCTTTGGTCAGACCAGCGGCGGCCGAGGCCGTCGGCTCAGCCCGCGATCACCGTCTTGATGACGTAGAGGATGAAGATCACGTAGAGGCTGCCGCCGGCGACCAGCGCCGACAGCGGCAGGGCGTCTCCGCGCGTCCGGAAGCGCAGCTGGACCCAGATGAGCGCGCCGGAGATCAGCGCGAAGATCGCGGCGACCGTTCCGAAGGGCCCGAGCACCCACGGTGTCAGGAGCACGCCGACCGTGACCGGCACGGTCGACTGGAAGACCATCGCGCCCGCCACGTTGCCGAGCGCGATGACGTCCTTGCCGTCCTTGGTCCAGATGAGGCTGTTCGCGGCCTCGGGAAGCTCCGTCGCGATCGGCGCGAGCAGCAGGGCGACCAGGAGCGCGTTGAAGCCCATCGAGTGCGAGAAGGCGTCGATCCATGCGGCGAAGAACTTGGCGCCCACGAGGATCCCGCCGAACGCGAGGAGGGTCTGGCCGACGATGAGCCACCATGGCGGCTGGTGCGGATCGAACGCGGCGCCAGCGCGCTTGAGGTACGTGGCGACGCTGAGCGCGTCGAAGACCTCGTGCTCCTCCTTCGCTTCTTCGATGTCCGACTCGGACACGTTGGGGGTCCGGAGCACGAGGAACAGGTACAGGCCATACGTGGGGAAGAAGATCCAGCCGAGCACGCCCTTGAGCTCGCGCAGCGGAGGAATGAGCGCGATCGCGACCGCGGCCGAGTACATGACCAGGAAAAAGCCGAGGTCGCGCGACGCGTGCGCGCGGTCGACCCGCAGCGTGTCTCGCCCGCGGCGCGTCCTGAGGGCGAACGCCGTCACGCCGATCAGCAGCATGACGAGCGTCCCGAGCATGAAGGGCGCGCCGAGGATCGCACCGACGCCGATGTCGTCGGCCTCCGCGCTGTTCGTGAACAGGATCGCGACGATCGGCACGAGGGTCTCGGGTGTCGCGGTGCCGATCGCGGCGAGGATGCTGCCGGTCGCGCCCTCGCTCATCCCGAGTAGGTGGCCGAGCCACTCCACGCCGTTGGTGAAGAGCTCCGCGCCCACCAGGATGAGGGCGAACGCGACCAGAAGAAGGACCGCGTCGAGGGGGCTGATGGGGTCAGTCTATCGCGGTCGCGACGGTCTCTTGATCGATCGCCGCTGCCTTGCGGCCGCGCGAGCGGACCGCGCGGATGAGCGGGATGAGCAACAGGATGAACGCGAGGGTCATCAGCGTCGCCGACAGCGGGCTACTGAAAAAGATGAGCGGGCTGCCGCCGCTCGCGATGAGACTCTGCCGCAGCGTTCGCTCCGTGGAGTCGCCCAGGACGACCGCGACCACGAGCGGCGCCAGCGGGTACTTCGTCTTCCGCAGCCAGTACCCGATCAGGCCGAACACGATCGTGACGAACACGTCGAGCATGCTGTTGTTCAGCGAGTACGAGCCGATCACGGAGATGAGCACGATGAACGGCGTCAGGATCGCGTAGGGGATCCGCATGATCGAGGCGAGCAGCGGCACGGCCGCGAGACAGATGAGGAAGGTCAGCAGGTGCCCGACGTAGATGCTCGCGATCAGGCCCCACACGAAGTCGTGGTGCTCGACGAAAAGGAGCGGGCCCGGCTGCAGTCCCCAGATGAAAAGACCGGCCATGATCACGGCGGAGGTCGGTGAGCCGGGCACACCAAGCGCGATCATCGGAACGAGCGAGCCGACGGCCGCGGAATCGGCGGCGGCCTGCGGCGCCATGATCCCCGAGATCTCGCCTTTGCCGAAGTCCTCCTTGTTCTTTGACCACTGGCGCGCGAGGCCGTAGCCGAGGAACGAGCCGGCGGTCGCGCCGTGGCCCGGCAGCGTGCCGAACCAAAACCCGATGATGGATGTCGAGATCACGAGCCAGATGCGCTTCTTCAGCTCGCCGAGCGTCTCGACGATGTCGCCGAAGCCGACCTTCGCGGACAGCCGCTCGACGAACCCGATGCCTTGCTCCTCGGCCGACGCGATGATCTCGCCGATGCCGAACAGGCCGATCGTCACGGGGACGAATCCGATCCCAGAGAGGAGGCCGATCTGCCCGAACGTCAGGCGGGGCTGACCGGTGATCGTGTCGAATCCGATCGAAGCGAGGAGCAGCCCGAAGCCGATCATCATGATGGCCTTCGCCGGTGATTCGGCGCCCAGACCGATCAGGGTCGCGAACGACATGATGAAGACGGCGAACAGCTCTGGCGGCCCGAACGACAGCGCAAAATCCGCGATCGCACGGGCGAAGAACGTGAACAGCACCGTGGCAATGAATGCGCCGACGAACGACGCGAAGAACGACGAGGCCAGAGCGACACCGGGTTTGCCCTTCTTTTTCGCCAACGGGAAGCCGTCGAACAGCAGGACGACCGACCATGGCTCCCCGGGGATGTTGAACAGGATCGACGTCACGACGCCGCCGAAGAGCGCGCCCCAGTACACGCCGGCGAGGAGGATCACCGCGCTCGTCGGGCTGGTACGCGCGATGATCACGGTGATCGGCAGCAGGATCGCGACGGCGCTCGTGCCGCCCAGCCCCGGGAGCACGCCGACCACGAGGCCCAGCACGATCCCGATGAGGAGCATGAGGATGTTGAAGGGCTGCAGGGCCGTGCCGAAACCACCTGCCAGGTCGCCGATGACGTTGAAAAACTCTATCTGTCCACTCCCTCGATTACTTGATCACCCGTGCCGACCCGTTTCAAGTGTTCAAAACGGGACCAGCCCCTCGGTGAGGTCATACAGGAAGCTCTTGGGGAGTGAGACGCGAAAGCCGAGCTCGAAGGTCGCGTAGATCGCCGCGGGCATGAGGACCATGATCGCCACGACCCAGATCCATCGGTAGTGGCCGATCCACCTGGCGAAGAGACCCATGTACAGGGCGGCGACGATGTAGAAGCCGAGTGGAATGATGAGTGCCGTCATCACGAGCATCGGGATGATGAGCTTCAGCGCAGCGAAGAGCGCGTTCCGGTCCTCGAATGCAGCCGTCCCGGGTTGCGGTGTGCGCCATGAGCGGTACCCGACGAACGCGGCGCACGCCAAGACGAGTGCCGCAGACCAGAAGGGGTAGAAGCCGGCGCCGATGCCGCCGGGTTGCGTACCGGTCGGGTCAACGAGCGCGCCGGCCCGAGAGTCGAACATCGCGACGGCGGCCAACACCACAAATGCAACCGCCGTCGCGACCTGATACGGCCTCAAGCTGCTACTGGATCCAGTTGAACTGCTTGGCGATGTCCTCATGGAGCTTCTGGTAGTCGGCGATGAGCTTGTCGAAGTCCGCGCCGGAGCGGAAGTCGGGCTTCAGCTCGTTGTCGACCATGAACTTCTTCCAGTCGTCGGAGTCGTAGACCTTCTTGAACACGTCGACCCAGAAGGCCCGCTGACCGGCCGAGAGGCCGGGCGGCGCCATGATCGAACGCACGATGTAGTAGTCGGAGATCGCGAGGCCCTGCGAGGTGCAGGTCGCGAGGCCCGAGTACGTGCCGCTCGTCGGGCTTGCCGGCTCGAAGGTGCAGAGCGGCCGCATCTTGCGCGGCGATCCCGTGTAGAGACCCTTGCCCTCGCTCGGGTTGTTGACGGAGGCGACGACGCCGCCCTGATGCCCGGCCACGGCCGCGGCGACCGTCGAGCCGGACGCGGACGGGACGTACTTGAAGGGCTTGAGGCCCGCCGTCACCTGGATGCGGTCGAAGAGCGCCTCATCCTCCTGCTTGGATCCGGTGCCCGTCACGACGAGCGAGTCCGCCTTCCCCGCTGTGATGAAGTCCTGGGCGTTCTTCCACGGGCTGTCCTCGTTGACCCAGAGGTAGAACGGATCGAGCGCGAGGTTGGCGATCGGCGTGAAGTCCGTCGCCTTGTACGGCAGCTTCTGCACGATGAGCGTCGTGAAGAAGGAGTTGAGCGTGATCGTGATCTCGCTCGAGTCACCCTTCTTGTCGTACACGTACTGGAACGCGACGGCGCCGGAGCCGCCCTCCTTATTGACCGGCGTCACCGGCTGCGGCGAGAGCTTGAGCGTGTCGATGATCGATTGCATCTTCCGCGCGTAGATGTCCGAACCGCCACCCGGCGCGGTGCTGATGATGAATTCGACGGGCTTCGTTGGCGGCACGAGCGCGACCGCCGCGGCGCCCGACTTGGCCGCAGAGGGTGCGGCCGTCGCGCCTCCGCCTGTCCCGCCGCACGCCGCCGCGACGATGAGACCCGCGACCGCCAGAGCGATCTGCGTTCCGACTCGATTGCGCATGCGCCTGACCTCCCGCTGTTCCTCTCCGGGGCCTCTCGATGCTGGTCTGACCACACCACCGGTCAGACCGGCGGCATCGTATGCCTGCCATTCGGGGCGGGCAATACACCGGAAGTACGGCGCCTCGGCGGCTGCGGACCGGACGGTGGCAGAATGAGCGGCGTCATGGTGAAGGAGCTGGACCGGCCGGCAGCCCCGCTTCGGCGCGGCGCCGCCTCGGATTCCGCGGTCGCCTTCTTCAACGGCGAGTTCGTCCCGCTCCGCGATGCGAAAGTCAGCGTGCTGACCCACGCGCTCAACTACGGGACCGGGGTGTTCGAGGGTGTCCGGGCCTACTGGAACGCCGACCAGAAGCAGCTCTATGCGCTGCACCTGGCCGAGCACTATCGCCGGATCCACCAGTCCTGCCGGATCATGCGGTTGGAGATCCCGTACACGGCGGAGCGCCTGACCGAGATCACGCTCGAGCTCCTTCGGCGCAACGACTTCCGCGAGGACGCCTATGTGCGCCCGCTCGCATTCGCGAGCGACGAGATGATCGGCGTGCGGCTCCACGATATCCACACCGCGTTCACGATGATCGCGGTCCCGTTCGGGACGTACGTCGACATCGAGAGCGGCATCAGCTGCGGCGTCTCGAGCTGGCGGCGCGTGGACGACAATGCCATCCCCGCGCGCGCGAAGATCACCGGCTCGTACGTGAACGCGGCGCTCGCGAAGACCGAGGCGCAGGAGGCCGGCTTCGACGAGGCGATCGTTCTCACGAACGACGGTCACGTCTCCGAAGGCAGCGCCGAGAACCTCTTCATCGTCCGCGACGGCACGCTCATCACGCCACCGGCCACCGACAACATCCTCGAAGGCATCGTGCGCCAGAGCGTGATGCGCATCGCTGCGGACCAGAGGATCCCGGTCAAGGTCCGGTCCATCGATCGCACCGAGCTGTACGTATGCGACGAGCTCTTCCTCACCGGCACCGGCGCACAGCTGGCGCCGGTCACGTCCGTCGATCACCGCCCGGTGGGAGACGGGAAGATCGGACCGATTACGAAGCTGCTGAGCACCCTGTACTTCTCGGCCGTGCACGGGAACGAAGAGCGCTACAAGGAGTGGGTGACCCCGGTCTACACGATCTAGCGGGTCAGCGCTTCTTTGCCTTTGCCTTTGCCTTTGCCTTCGCCTTCGTGATCTTGTCGCGGTCTGACATCGCCTGGCGCACGGTTTTGAAGTTCCCGGACAGCGCGGTGCGACGGTCCGCGACGATCTCCTGCTGCAGCTTTGGGCTGCGGGAGACCCTTCTCGCACGGCTTGCGTCCTTTTCGCTCGCGTCCACGATCTGGGCGAGCTTCTTCAGGCCCTTGAGTCCTCTCTCGAGAGGCATTGGTCCCTCCTAGCGCTGCAGATCGGTCGCGAGGCCTTTGAAGTCCGTGCCGATGACCAGAACGATATCGGCGTCGGCCGTGTCCGTGGGGGCGTCCCGGACCGGGATCCCATTGAGCTGCTTCGCCAGCTGGTCGGCCGTGTAGCGCTTGCTGCTGTTGCGGACGACGATCTCTGACCGCCCCGCGGCGCCGCTCGTGACCCGGGCAACACCGAATGCGCGGGCCGACAGCCGGTCCGCGACGTCCTGAGCGGTCGTGCTCTTCGTACCGGTCCCGCGCACCTCGATGCGGGCGGCCTCCTGCCGGATCTTCGGGTCGTAGAACAGCTCCGCCACGAGGTTCGCGATCTTCGCCTTGTCGGGGATGAGGTAGTAGCCGGTCGGCTGGTTCTCCTCGGTGAGCTCACAGTGCGGGAAGCTCCCACCGCACGGCAGGAGGACCTCGCTTCTGATGTCCGACGACTTGATGCCGCCACCGAGCCCGGCGAGCGGAAGGATGTTGGCCGGGTCGAAGTTCGTCTCCACGGCCGAGCCGACCTCGCCGACGATCGAGGGGAGCCGGGCGAGCATCCCGTCCACGGCGAGCCGGGAGCGGATCGCGGAGATGACGTCCTGCTGGCGGCGTGCGCGTGAGAAATCGTTGCTGTCGTGACGTGATCGCGCGTACTTGAGGGCGATCTCGCCGGGCATCACCTGCGGCCCGGGTTGGATGTTGAGCCGTTCCACCCCGTAGTCGGCTGTGGGATACGACTCGTCACGGATCGGTCGTTGGACATCGATGAGCGCCCCGCCGACCGAGTCGACGATGCGGGTGAACGCGCCGAAGTCGATCAACGCGTAGCTGTTGATGCGCACTCCGAGCAGACCCTCCACCGTCTTCTGCGCGAGGTCGGGTCCGCCATATGCGTACGCGGCGTTGACCTTGTCCAGTCCGTGACCGGTGATGGCGACGAGCGTGTCCCGCGGGACCGAGAGCATCGAGGCGGTGCGGTTCACCGGATCGACCGAAAGGACGATCACCGTGTCGGTGTTCTGCGTGTCGCTGCCGGCGCCGCGGGAGTCGATCCCCATGATGAGCACGTTCAGGCGGTCGTGGTCGTTGTACGGGACCGGGGCGAACACCGTCGTGGTGCCGCGCGCGGTCGCGCCGGCGACAGGAGCGAACACCTTCGCGAAGAAGCCGGCCCACGCGTTCGCGCCGCGGTACACGCTGCCGTAACCGAAGATGAGCGCGATGGTCACGATCCCGAGCGCGAAGTAATCGGCGGCGTGCTTGTCCCGGAGCGACCTGCCGCGCAGGCCGGAGGCGAACGCGTCTCCGACGGCCCAGAGGTGATAGAGGAGGAGGCCGCCGACCATGAGGACGGTCACGAGGACGGCGTTCCGCACCAGGAGCGAGGTGAGGGGGTCGAAGGTCGCGACAAAGGCGCCGCCGAGGGCGACCACGAGCACCGGGATGAGGAACGTGATCAGGCCCCGGATCCAGCGTTCCTGATAGATCTGGCCGAGCCCCGGGAGAAGCCCGCTGAGGACGGCCGCCAGGCCCGGGGACTCCCGATTCTGGCGCGCGGGAACGGCCGACCGGGCGGTGCCGCAGCGGCGGCACGATCGTGCGCTCGACAGGTTCAGCGTCGAGCAGCGGGCGCACGACCACGGCTCGCGCGGGCTCCCCATCGGACCTCTAGCGTATAGCCGTGGAACGGGTGGCGCCGGTCGGTACCGCGACCCTGCGGGGCGCCCGCGCGGTGGGCATCGTCTGCGCTGTGGCGTTCGCCGCGCCGGTCATCCTGTCGGTCATCGTCCCCCAGGCGTTCCTGTTCTCGCCGTACCACGCCGCATATCAGCGACTCCTGTCCGCGATGCTCCTGGCGTTCGGCCTCGGCCTGGCGCTCGCCCTGCGCGATCCGGCGCGGAACGCCGGCGTGTACGCGGTCATCGGCCTCGCGAGCGGCTGCCTCGCCGGCGCCATCGTGTACACGCTCCTGGTCGACCCGGTGCAGGACATCCTTCACTGGGTGGTGCAGGTCCCGCTCCTCGGCCTGGTGGCGATCGCGCTGGTCGTCACCTACACGAGGCTCCGGAGGCCGAATCCGATCATCGTGCGGATCGTGGTCGTCGCCGTCGTCCTGTTCCCGGTGACCCTCTATGTGTACGACCTTGCATTGCGGTCGTTCGTCTCGCACTGATACTGAGCAGGCAATGACCGCTATCGTCACCGTCCGCGATCTCCGCAAGCGCTACGGGGACGTCGAAGCCGTCCGTGGCATCTCCTTCGAGGTCCAGCAGGGCGAGGTATTCGGCCTGCTCGGGCCCAACGGGGCGGGAAAGACCACGACGGTCGAGATCCTCGAGGGTCTCCGCAAGCTGGACGGCGGCGAGGCGATCGTCGACGGCATCGATGTCACGAAGGAGTCGCAGAAGGCCAAGGAGCGCGTCGGCGTGCAGCTCCAGCAGAGCGCCTTCCCCGAGAACTTCACGGCGAAGGAGACCGTCGAGCTGTTCGCCCTTTGCTACAACGTGAAGGTCGACGCGCTGGCGCTGCTCAAGCAGGTGGACCTGGAGGACAAGGCCGGCCAGAAGCAGGAGAAGCTCTCCGGCGGCCAGCGGCAGCGGCTCTCGATCGCGACCGCGCTCGTGAACCGGCCGCGGGTCCTGTTCCTGGATGAGCCGACGACGGGCCTCGACCCGCAGGCGCGGCGCAACCTCTGGGACCTCGTGCGCGAGATCCGGCAGTCCGGCACCACGGTCTTCCTCACGACGCACTACATGGATGAGGCGGAAGTGCTGTGCGACCGCGTCGCGGTGATGGATCACGGCCAGATCATCGCGATGGACCCGCCGCGCACGCTCATCACGGCGCTCCTCGGGCGCGGCTTCAGCAAGCCCGTCATCCAGCAGCAGGCGAACCTGGAGGACGTATTCCTCGACCTCACCGGTCACGAGCTGCGGGAGGACTGATGGCGCAGGCGTTGCGGCTCACGGTCATGTACTTCCGCGCGTATCTGCGCGACCGCACCGCCATCTTCTTTTCGCTCGTCGTGCCGCTGATGCTGCTGTTGATCTTTGGGTCGCTGAACCTCGGCGCGTTCGGAAAGGTCTCGATCGCGGTCGACGACCAGGCGAACGATCCGGCGAGTCAGCAGTTCGTCGCGACGATCCAGAAGATCGACACGCTGATCGTCACGCGCGACACGGCCGACTCCGCGCTCGCCAAACTCAAGCGCACCGAGCTCGACATGCTGCTCGTCATCCCGAAGGACTTCGCCATTGCGCCCGCGCGGCCCGGCCAGACCGTGCCGACGCTCACGATCTACGGAAACGCCTCGCGGCCGCAGCAGACGTCGGTGGGCGAATCGATCATCAACGAGGTCGTCACGCGACTCTCCTACGCGGTCAACCAGACGGCCCCGATCGTCGGCCTGAAGGTCGAGGACGTGCAGGGTGTCCGCCTGCGCTACGTGGACTTCCTGGTCCCCGGCATCCTCGGTGTGAACGTGATGCAGCTCGCCATCTTCTCCGTCGCGTTCGCGCTCGTCGTCGACAAGCGTCGCGGCGTCCTCCGGCGGCTCATGGCCACGCCGCTGCGGCCCGCGACCTTCCTGGCCTCGCAGGTCGTGACCCGGCTCATCATGGCCACGGTCCAGGTCCTGATCATGCTCGGCGTCGCCGTGTTCCTGTTCGATGTGCACCCGCTCGGCGGGATCCTGCCGCTGCTCCTGGTGTCGCTGTTCGGCGCCGTGCTCTTCCTCACCATTGGCTTCGCCCTCGCGGGCTGGGCCGAGACCGAGAACCAGGTGCCGGCGATCGCGCAGCTCATCACGCTGCCGCAGTTCTTCTTCTCAGGTGTCTTCTTCTCGAAGGAGGCCTCACCTGAGGTCATCCGGCCGGTCACGAACCTGCTGCCCCTGACCTTCCTGAACGACGCGCTGCGCGAGATCTCGGTGCAGGGCGCGACGCTCTGGGACGTGCGGACGCAGCTCCTCGGCCTCTTGGTCTGGACGATCATCGGATTCGCCCTCGCGGTGCGCTTCTTCCGCTTCGAGCGCTTTTAGCCCAGCGCCTCGAAGACCGCGCGATGGATGTGCGCGCGGAAGCGGCCCCAGGCGTCCCAGTTCGCGATCCCCGCCGCGCCGTCGGGTGGGAGCTGATCCAAGCGGTCGGCGACACGGGGTAGCTCCGCGACCGGGACCTCGACGGTGGATTCGATCTGCTCGTCCGCGTCGAGCGGCGTGACCGGCGCCCCCTTCGGATCGTCGAGCAGGAACGCGAAGGTGTGGAACACCGGCGGGCCGGCCGGGCCGTCCGTATAGGTGAGGGCCGCAAGGAAGCGATCCGCCGCGAGGTGCAGTCCCGTCTCCTCGAGCGTCTCGCGGATGACGGCCTCGAGGATGGGCTCGTCCCGATGGATGCCACCGGTCGGCAGCCGGTACGCACCGCGTGGGTAGAACGTCTTGATCGAGAGGAGCACGTTCCCTCTCGGACGCCGGACGACCATGCAGACCTCGGCGAAGCGCGACGGGTTGCCTACCGGATCGAACGCGATGTCGTCGAGCGGGACCTCGCGCCTGATCGGCTCCCCGAGGTGCTCGGCGAGGGTGGCGACCTCGGCTCGCATGGCGTCGCTCAGGGGGCGGGCGACGCGGGAGAACGGCCCTTCGTGCATTGCACCGCATAGAATGGACGTCAGAGGCACTTGAGGGGCGATCCACCCCGAGCCTCCGCAGGAACGCCGGTCAGAGCCGGTCACTAGAAGCGGACGGACCGCACCGTTATCGCGGAATTGAGAGCGGCGTGCGCCATTCTGTAGAGGGGCACGCCGAACTTGGGTGGCACCGCGGTCCGACCGACCGTCCCGAGAGGGACGGTCGTTTTGCGCTCGGAGGGATCGTGGTCACAGAGAAAACGAGATTCGCGCCGGTCGGGTCGAGCGTCGATCTGCCCGAGCTGGAGCACGGTGTGCTCGACCTCTGGGAGCGCGAGCACAGCTTCGACGTGCTTCGCAAGAAGAACGCCGGCAACGAGCGCTTTTCATTCTTCGACGGCCCGATCACCGCGAACGTCGAGGCGATGGGCATTCACCACGGCTGGTCGCGCACCTACAAGGACCTCTACCAGCGCTACCAGGCGATGCTCGGCAAGGATCAGCGCTACCAGAACGGCTTCGACTGCCAGGGGCTGTGGGTCGAGGTGCAGGTCGAGCGCGAGCTCAATCTGAATAGCAAGCGCGAGATCGAGTCGTACGGCATCGACCGCTTCTCCGATGCCTGCCGCGCACGGGTCGATCGCTCGGCCGCGGCCATCACGCGGCACTCGATCCGGTTCGGACAGTGGATGGACTGGGACGACTCCTACTACACCTACTCGGACAACAACATCTCGCACATCTGGAGTGTCCTGAAGATCTGCCAGGAGAAGGGCTGGCTGTACAAGGGTCATCGCTCGATGCCGTGGTGTGCCCGGTGCGGCACCGCGCTCTCGCAGCACGAGATGATCGACAGCTATCGCGAGATGACCCACACGTCCATCTACGCGAAGCTCCCCGTCGATGGCAAGGCCGGCGAGTTCTTCCTGGTGTGGACCACCACGCCGTGGACGCTGCCGGCGAACGTCGCGCTCGCGGTGCATCCGGAGCTCGACTACGTGCGCGCCAAGGTCGGCGGCGAGACGCTCATCCTCGGCAAGAAGGTGTTCGAGACGCTCGTCCTGCCGGGCGCGACCGTCGAGGCGACGGTGAAGGGCGCCGTGCTCGTCGGGCTGCGCTACGGCGGTCCGTTCGACGAGCTCGAGGCAGCCGCGCCAGCGAAGGCCGTCCATCGGGTCATCGCGTGGGACGCGGTGAGCGAAGATGAAGGCACGGGGATCGTGCACATCGCTCCCGGCTGTGGTGCCGAGGACTTCGCGCTGTCCAAGACCGAGTCCCTGCCCGTGCTCGTGCCGATCGACGACAGCGCGCGCTTCGTCGGCGGCTACGGCTGGCTCGAGGGCAAGGAGGCCCGCGATGTCGCGCAGGAGATCGCCGACGACCTGCAGCAGCGCGGCTTCCTGTTCCGCTCGATGCCGTACACGCACCGCTATCCGGTGTGCTGGCGGTGCAAAGAGGAGATCGTCTTCCGTGTCGATGACGAATGGTTCATCTCGTTGGACGAGATCCGTCCCCAGATGATGGCGGCGGCGCGCGAGGTGGACTGGGTGCCGGCCGCCGCCGGCGCCCGGATGCAGAACTGGCTGCAGAACATGGGCGACTGGAACATCTCGCGCAAGCGCTACTGGGGCCTGCCGCTGCCGTTCTACACCTGCGCGAACAAGCACTTCTTCGTGCTCGGGAGCGAGGAGGAGCTCCGCGAACGCGCCGTCCGCGGCCTCGACGGCCTCCGCGAGCTCCACCGTCCGTGGATCGACAACGTGGTCGTCGCGTGCCCGACGTGCGCGGCGGAGAGCACGCGCGTGAAGGAGGTCGGTGACTGCTGGCTCGACGCGGGGATCGTTCCGTTCTCGACGCTCGACTACCTGCACGACCGCAAGAACTGGGAGCGCTGGTTCCCGGCGGACTACATCGTCGAGATGGTCGAGCAGGTCCGACTGTGGTTCTACTCGGAGCTCTTCTTCAGCGTCATCCTCACCGGAAAGGCGCCGTATCGGACCTGCGAAGCATTCGAGAAGGTGCTGGCAGCACCGGGCGAAGAGTTCCACAAGACCGGCACGAACATGCTCGACCTCGGCGAGGCCTGTGAGGAGGTCGGCGCGGACGTCATCCGCTGGCTGTACGCGCGGCAGAACGTGCAGGAGAACGTGTACTGGGGCAGCGCGCCGACCGACGACATCAAACGCCGGCTCCTCACGCTCTGGAACACGTACTCGTTCTTCGTGACGTACGCGAACCTCGACGCGTTCGATCCGAACGCACCGGAGGTCGCGCCCGCGAAGCGGCCGCTCATCGACCGCTGGCTCCTGTCCGCACTCGCGCGGCTCGCTCGTGAATGCCGCGAGGCGCTCGACCGGCACGACTCGGCATCCGCCGCCTACAAGATGGAGGCGTTCTGGGAGGACCTGTCGACCTGGTACGTGCGCCGCAATCGCAGGCGTTTCTGGCAGGCGGCATCGCGGGATGACTCGCTCGCGGCGTATCAGACGCTCTACACGGCGTTGACGACGCTCGCGCGACTGTTCGCCCCGATGATGCCGTTCCTCGCAGAGTCGATGTACCAGAACCTCGTGCGCGGCCGGCGCGCGGACGCCGAAGCGTCCGTTCACCACACCGCCTATCCCGAGGTCCGCGAGGAGCTGATCGACGACGACCTCGAGCGCCGCATGCGCGCCGCGATGCGGGTCGTTGCGCTCGGCCGTGCCGCGCGATCGGCCGCCGGCGTGAAGACGCGCACGCCGCTCGCGAAGCTGATCGCGGTCTTCGATGAGAACGACCGCGATCACGGCGTGCTCGACGGCCAGGACGATCTTGCGACCGTGATCTGCGACGAGCTCAACGTGAAGGCTTTCGAGGTCCGCGATCGCGCTGAAGGCCTCGTCCGCGAGACGGTGAAGCCGGAGCTGAAGGCACTCGGTCCCAAGCTCGGCAAGGACCTTCCGCGCGTCCGCGCTGCGCTCCAGGCGGGGAAGTTCAAGACCGTCGAGGGTGGCATCGAGGTCGAGGGATTCACCCTGTCGCCCGACGAGGTCCTTGTGTCGCACGAGGGAACGCCGGGTCACACCGTGGGCAAGGATCCGGGTGCGGTGGTCGCCCTCGAGACGACGCTCACCCCCGAGCTCGAGGCTGAGGGTCTCGCACGCGAGCTCGTACGGAAGGTGAACGATCTCCGCAAGGATGCGGGATTCGAGATCGCCGATCGCATCGCGCTTCGCTACGCCGGCGCGATCGTGCCGACCGTGGAGCGGTTCAGCGACCTGGTCAAGAGCGAGACCCTCGCGACATCGCTCGTCCCCGGCCTCAACGGCCGCGGACACGCGTGGCGGGGTGAGCTGAACGGCGTCGCGACCGAGCTCGAGATCGAGAAGAGCTAGAGCAGCGCACGCCGCAGCGCCGCCGCGACGAGTCGCGGCGCGCGCCGGCCCGCCGGTCCGGTGAGTGCCGTGCGCCAGGTCGGGTAGGAGAGCAGCGTGTGGGCGAGCGCGATCGCCTCCGCCGCCCGCAGGCGCAGGATCCGGCGGCGGGCGAGACCGTCGAGCGTCCGGGTGATGAGCGCGAGGCGCACGGCGTCGAGGTCGCGCAGGATCTCCGCGACCTCGCGCGGCACGCCGCCACTGGTGAGCGTCTCGAGCGTCGCGCTCTCGGTCCGGTAGGTGCGCTCGTGGAGCGCGACGAGCTCGTTGAGGATCACGTCGGGAGCGTCGCCGCGCGGCTGCCAGCGTTCCACCCGCCGGATGATCGCGTCGGCATGACGACGAAGCGTCACCTGGACCAGGCGCTGCTTCGACGGCGCGTGCAGGTACAGCGTCCTGATGGAGACCTTCGCGCGGCGTGCCACCTCTGTCATCCGCAGGCCCGCATAGCCGTGCGCAGCGGCCTCCCGGAGGGCCGCTGACTCGATCGCGGCCCGCGTCTTCGCGCTGCCGCGAGCCCGCGCCCGCTGCTCGTACGGTCGTGTATTCACTGCATGGTCACTGTAACGAACAGCGCATCCGGAGGCCCGCAAATGCTAGCGTTGCGGCGTGGCCGGACCGCTCGCATTCGTCTTTCCCGGGCAGGGCTCGCAGATCGTGGGCATGGGCCGCGCGGTCTACGAGGCCTCGGCGCGAGCGCGCGCGGTCTTCGAGGAGGCCGATCGGATCCTCGGCTACAAGCTGAGCGAGATCTGCTTCACCGGGCCTGCAGAACGCCTCGATGACACGCGCGTCGCGCAGCCGGCGATCCTCACCACGAGCGTGGCGCTGCTCGAGGCGCTCGCGGAAGACGGTGCCGCGGCGAGCGGCCGGATCAGCGACGGTCACGAGCCGCGCGGTGTCGCGGCGCTCCCCGACGACCTCCGCCCATCGTTCGTCGCCGGCCACTCGCTCGGCGAGTTCAGCGCGCTCGTCGCCGCGGGCGTGCTGACGTTCTCGGACGCGCTGCGTCTGGTGACCGAGCGTGGCCGCCTCGCGGCGACCAAGGGGGCGAAGGGCGCGATGGCCGCCGTCATCGGCATGTCCGTGGCCGACGTCGAGCGGATCATCGCGGAGACCGTGCCGCAGGGCACGGCGGTCGTCGCCAACGACAACGGACCGGCGCAGGTGACCATCGCCGGCGACGACGACGCGGTCGCGAAGGTCAGCGCCGCCCTGTCGAAGCAGGGTGCCCGCAAGGTCGTGCCGCTGCGTATCTCCGGCCCCTTCCACTTCCCGGCGATGGGCGCGATCGGCGGCGACCTCGCCGCGTTCATGCGGACCATCGCCTTCCGCGACCCGGTCGTGCCGGTGGTCGCGAACGTGAGCGGCGCACCGCACCAGAGCGGCGCATTGATCCCGGACGCGCTCGTGCGCCACCTGTCGCAGCGCGTGGAATGGCTCCGCTCGGTACGCTTCATGGCGGAGCGCGGCGCGTCGACGTTCGTCGAGATCGGCGCCGGCCAGGTGGTGAATGGACTCGTGAAGCGCATCGCCGACGTAAAGCTGCTCAACGTCTCCGACCCGCCCTCGATCCGCGAGGCGGTGCGCGCGCTGCGCGCCAAGGTCGGCTAGCACGTGCCGAAGCGGATCGTGGTCACCGGCGTCGGCGCGGTCACGCCCATCGGACACACCGTCGACGAGACCTGGGACTCGATGATGCACGGTCGCGGGGGCATCGGGCGCATCACGCGCTTCGATCCGAGCCCGTATGAGTCGCAGATGGCCGGCGAGATCAAGGACTTCGATCCGACCGCGTATATGGACCGGAAGGACGCGCGCCGCACCGACCGCTTCGCGCAGCTCGCGACGGCCGCGGCATCGCAGGCCCTGACCGACTCCAAGCTCGACCTCACGAAGGATCCCGAGCGCATCGGCGTCTCGATCGCGACCGGCGTCGGTGGCCTGGGCACGCTCGTCGAGCAGGTCCTGGTCATGGAGAAGCGCGGCCCGAGCCGCCTTTCGCCGTTCATGGTCCCGATGCTGATGGCGAACGCCGGTTCGGCGCAGGTCTCGATGCAGTTCGGGTTGAAAGGCCCGAACCTCGCGCACGTCTCGGCCTGCGCGTCGAGCGCGCATTCCATCGGCGAATGTGCGGCGATCATCGAGCGTGGCCAGGCGGACGTCATGGTCGCGGGTGGCGCGGAGGCCGCGGTCCTGCCGATCGCGATCGGCGCGTTCTCGACGATGCACGCGATGTCGCGCCGCAACGACGACCCTGAGCACGCCTCGCGGCCGTTCGACAAGGACCGCGATGGCTTCACGCTCTCCGAGGGCGGCGCGGTCGTCATCCTGGAGGAGCGGGAGCACGCACTGGCGCGGGGAGCTCACATCTACGGCGAGCTCGTCGGCTACGGTGCGACGGCCGACGCCTATCACATCACCTCGCCGTCACCAGAGGGCGAGGGGAACGCGCGCTCGATGAAGATGGCGCTGGACAGTGCGAAGCTCGACCCGACGAAGATCGAGTACATCAACGCCCACGGCACCTCGACCCAGCCGAACGACCGCGAGGAGACCGCCGCGATCAAGTCGGTCTTCGGCGAGCACGCCTACAAGCTGCTCGTCTCCTCGACGAAGTCCATGACCGGTCACCTGCTCGGCGCCGCAGGCGCCCTCGAGGCGATCGTCTGCCTTCTCGCTATACGCGACGGCTGCATCCCACCGACCATCAACTACACGACGCCGGACCCGGCGCTCGATCTCGACTACGTCCCGAACACACCGCGGACGAAGGCGATCACGACCGCACTCTCGAACTCCATGGGCTTCGGCGGCCACAACGCGACGCTGATCTTCACCAAGGCCTAGATGACCGGCCTCGGGGGGAAGACCGCGCTCATCACGGGCGCGGGGCGCGGCATCGGTCGCGCGACCGCGGTGCGCCTGGCCCGTGACGGCGCGCGTATCGCCATCAACTACAAGGGGAACACCGCCGCCGCCGAGGAGACGAAGGAGGCCGTCGAGGCCGCGGGCTCCACGGCGGCGCTCATCCAGGGTGACGTCTCGGTCGACACGGAGGCCGACCGCGTTGTGAAAGAGGCGCTCGCCTTCGGCGATGGCAAGCTCGACATCCTCGTCAACAACGCCGGCATCACGCGCGACAACCTGCTGCTGCGGATGTCTGCCGAGGACTGGGACGCGGTGCTCGACCTGAACCTGCGCGGGGCGTTCCTCGTCACGAAGGCCGTGCTCCGTCCGATGATGAAGCAGCGCGGCGGCCGCATCGTGAACGTGTCCTCGATCTCCGGGGTGATGGGCAATGCCGGCCAGGCGAACTACAGCGCGGCCAAGGCCGGCCTCATCGCGTTCACCAAGACCGTCGCTCGGGAGATGGCGATCCGCAACATCACCGCCAACGCGGTCGCGCCAGGCTTCGTGCCCACGGATCTCACGAGCATCGTCCCGCAGACGGTGCAGGACGCGATGCTGAAGCAGATCCCGCTCGGCCGGTTCGGCACCGCCGAAGACGTCGCGAACGCCATCGCGTTCCTCGCGTCGGACGAGGCCTCGTACATTACCGGCCAGGTGCTCATCGTCGATGGAGGTATGGTCACCAGCTAGCGTCCGCGTCCGAGGAGGGAAAACGCCATGGATACAAACCTGCTCATCGCGATCCTGCTGTTCATCCACGCTCTTGGGGCGATCGCCGGCTTCGGGCCGGTCTTCACCTTCGCACTGCTCGGCCCGATGGCCGGGAAGGCGGGGCCCAACGGCGGTCTCGCGCTGCTCGAGGCAATGGAGGCGATCGAGGAAAAGATCGTCATCCCCGTCGCGATCTTCGTGCAGCCGACGAGCGGCCTCGCGCTCATCTTCCTGGCCGGCTACAACGTGAACTTCTTCAGCCACTACTGGCTGTGGATCGGCATCCTTCTCTACGCGACCGCGTTCTATCTCGCCGTCTTCGGCCAGCGGACGCGCGTGCGACGCCTCGTCCAGCTCGCGAAGGCCGGCCCACCGACGCCGGAATTCATCGCCACCGCGAAGAAGGTCGGGCAGGTGGGGCCGATCATCACGGTGCTGCTGGTCCTCATCATCGTCATGATGGTCACCAAGCCGGGCGGGTGATCCGCCGATAGCATCACGGTGTGACTCCCCGTCGCATCGTCCTCGTCGCGGCCGTTGCCATCGGCGTATTCGTGATCGACCGCATCACGAAGATCGTGGTCGAGACGAGCCTGCCCGTCGGTTCCTCGGTCGACGTTGTGGGGCAGTGGGTCCGCATCAGCCACGTCACGAACAGCGGTGCGGCATTCGGCCTGCTGCCCGAGCGGACGACCTTCCTGTCGATCCTCTCCGTGGTCGCCGTGATCGCCATCGTCTACTACTACCGCCGGCTTGCAGCGCATTCGCCGCTCATCGCGGCGACGCTCGGTATGCAGCTCGGCGGCGCGTTCGGGAATCTCGTCGATCGCATCGGGCAGGGCTACGTCGTCGACTTCGTGGACGTCGGGATCCCCGGCGGCGTGCGCTTCTGGGCATTCAACGTGGCGGACTCGTCGATCGTCGTCGGGATCATCGCCGTGACCGTGCTGCTCTGGTGGCAGGAGCGGCAGCAGTCCCGCGTGGCGCGCCCCGCATGAGCGAGCGCCTGGAGCTGCGAGCCGACGAAGCCGGACAGCGGATCGACCTGTTCCTCGCCGCGCGCACGCAGCTCAGCCGGAGCGCGATCCAGCGGCTCGCCCGCGACGGGCGCGTGACGGCCAACGGTGCCATCGTCGAGCCGTCGTACAAGCTCCACGCCGGTGAGGATCTCGTCGTCGACGTCCCCGATGCGCAGCCCGCCCTGTCGCTGCTCGGCGAGGACATCCCGATCGACGTCATCTACGAGGACGAGGACGTCCTGGTGGTGAACAAGCCGGCAGGCCTCGTCGTCCATCCGGCCCACGGACATGCCACCGGCACGCTCGTGAATGCCGTCGTCGGGAAGATCACCGCCGATACGGGCCGCGACGCCGCACGGCCGGGCATCGTGCACCGGCTCGACAAGGACACGAGCGGCGTGATGATCGTCGCGAAGAACGACGTCGCGCATCTCGCGCTCGCGCGGCAGCTCCAGGGCCGCCGCTTCGAGAAGGAGTACATCGCCCTCGTCTGGGGCGACCCCGGCGATCAGCCGGTCGTCGTGGAGGCACCGATCGCGCGCGACACGTTCGACCGGCGCCGGATGGTCGTTCGCGCTGGTGGCCGCGACTCGACGACGCGCTTCACCCGGATCGCGTCCTACGGGACCGGGGCCGACCGCAGGGCGCTCCTCCACGTCAAGCCCGTCACCGGCCGGACCCATCAGATCCGCGTGCACCTCGCCTATGCGCGACTCCCTATCGTTGGTGACCCGGTGTATGGACGTAAGGGCAAAGAGCGCGACGAGCTGCACCGGCAGTTCCTGCACGCCTGGCGCCTCGCGGTGAACCTGCCGCACGCCGGACCGCGGATCTTCACCGCGCCGCTCGCCGCGGACCTGCGCGAGCTCCTCGCGACCCTCGGTGCGCCGATCGGTCCCATCGCGCCCTACAAAGAGCTGGAGCTCGGGCGCTGAGCGTCGACGCCCGGGGGCTCCTCGTGATCATCTCCGCGCCGTCGGGAGCGGGGAAGGACACGGTCATCGAGCGCCTCCTCAGGGTCGTGCCCGACGCGGTCCTCTATGTCACCGCCACGAGCCGCAAGCCGCGGCCCGGCGAGATCCACGGCAAGCACTATTTCTTCTACGAGCCCGAGAAGTTCCGCGAGGAGATCGAGGCCGGCAACTTCCTCGAGTGGTCCATGGTCCACGGCGACTTCAAGGGCGTCCGGCGAGACGCGCTCGCCGACACCCTGCAGGCGCACCGCGTCGTGATCGTCAAGCCGGAGCCGCAAGGGATGCGGAAGATCAAGGCACTGCTGCCGGAGGCCCTGACCATCTTCATCATGCCGCCCTCGGTCGATTCGCTCCGGCACCGTCTGCTCGCGCGAGGCACGGAGACGCCGGAA
Organism: Candidatus Limnocylindria bacterium; assembly: GCA_038227105.1. GTDB lineage: Bacteria > Chloroflexota > Limnocylindria > P2-11E > P2-11E > UBA4735. The sequence continues at coordinate 102,121 of JBBRQB010000001.1, forward strand.
CAGCTCGAGCTCCGCCTGCGGAACGCGGAGATCGAGATGGCCGCCGCTCCCGAGTACGACTACGTCGTGGTCAACGAGGACGGCAAGATCGACGAGACGGTCAGCGAGATCGCGGGGATCATCGAGCAGGAAGCAAAGAAGCCGCGCCACTTCGAGTTGTAGCCGTGCTGCGCACGGCAGAGGTCGCCGTCTTCGCCGGCCTTCGCGGCCCTGCCCGCACGTTCACCTACAGCATCCCTGAAGGTCTCGACGTTCGCCTCGGCCACCTCGTGCGCGCCGGCTTCGGACAGCGCGCGGTCCACGGCGTCGTCGTCGGCCTCGGCGAGCCGGCCGACCGTGATGTACAGCTGAAGCCGCTCGAGGGTCTGGTCCATCCCGTGCCGCTGCTCTCCGACCGGCAGCTCGCGCTCGCGCGATGGATCGCGACCACGTACCGCTGCGGGCTCGCGGACGCGGTGCGCGCGATGCTGCCGCCCGCGCTTGCCGCGCGGGCTCGGGCGGGTCTGCCGACCGCGCGCGGCGAGCGCACCGAGCCGGTGTTCGCCATCACGCCCGACGGGCACGAAACGCTGCGAACCGGATCGCCGCGTCTGGGCGCGCGGCAGCTCGTCACGCTGCGCGCCCTTGCGGCCGGCGCCGTCAGTGGCGACGACCTCACGGAGGCCGGTGGGACGGCCGCTGCGGCGAAGAGCCTGGCCGAGCGAGGCCTCGCGACACGCGGTTCGCGCGGCGTGCGCCGGATCCCCGTCGAGTTCCGGTTGAGCGAGGACGACCCGGCCCGCGACGCCCCCGCGACCTCGGCCCAGGTGCCCGCGATGGCCGCGGTCAATGCCGCGATCGGGACCGGCCGCGGTTTCCTCCTGCACGGCGTGACCGGCAGCGGGAAGACCGAGGTCTACCTGCGCGCCGCGACCGAGGCGATCGCGCGCGGCATGGGGGCGATCGTCCTCGTACCGGAGATCGCGCTGACGGCGCAGGTCGTCGCGCGGTTCGTCGCGCGGTTCGGCGACCGCGTCGCCCTGCTGCACAGTCATCTCTCGGCGGGAGAGCGGTACGACGAGTGGCGCAGGGTCCTCGACGGGACGGCCGACGTCGTCGTCGGCTCGCGGTCGGCGCTGTTCGCGCCACTCCCGAAGATCGGCCTCATCGTCGTCGATGAAGAGCAGGAGCCCTCCTATAAACAGGAGAGCGCCCCGCGCTATCACGCGGTGGACACGGCGCTCGAGCTCGGACGGCTCACCGGAGCGGCCGTCGTGCTCGGGAGCGCCACACCGCGCGTCGTCACGTACGCGGCCGCGAAGAGCGGCGCGCTGACCTTGCTCGAGCTGCCCGAGCGCGTGCTCGACCTGCCGATGCCGAAGACGACGGTGGTCGATCTGCGAATGGAGCTGAAAGCGAACAACCGGTCGACCCTGAGCGCAGCGCTGCGGACCGCCCTCAAGAAGACCGTCGCGAGGGGCGAGCAGGCCATCCTCTATCTCAACCGCCGCGGTTTCGCGACGGTCGTGCTGTGCCGCGATTGCGGATACGTCGTCCCCTGTCCGGCGTGTGAGATCCCGTTCGCCCTGCACGCCGACGGCAGCCTCGTGTGTCACCGGTGCGGACGCGAGGAGCCGCGCGCGCCGACGGTCTGCCCGACGTGCGGCTCGCCGCGCATCCGCCACCTGGGCGTCGGCACGCAGCGGGTCGAGGAGGACGTCCGCGCCGCGGTCCCGGAGGCGCGCCTCGTGCGTCTCGATCGCGACGCCGTCAAGGCGAAGGGCGCGCACGCCGCGATGTACGAGCGGATGCGGAGCGGCCAGGCACAGGTCATCGTCGGGACGCAGATGGTCGCGAAGGGGTTCGACCTGCCGGGCGTCTCGCTCGTCGGCATCGTGAACGCGGACACCCAGCTCAACCTCCCGGACTTCACCGCCGCCGAACGGACCTTCGAGCTTCTCACCCAGGTGCTCGGACGCTCCGGTCGCGGCGCCGCGGGTGGCGTGGGTGTGCTGCAGACATACCTGCCCGATCACTACGCGATCCGCGCAGCGGCGGCTCACGACTACTCGACATTCGCCGAGCAGGAGCTGATGAATCGCAAGCGCTTCGGGTACCCGCCGTTCGGCAGGCTGGTGCTCCTGCAGACCTCGGCGGCGAAAGAGACGACCGTCGAGCGCCGGGCCGCGGATCTGGCGGCTGCGCTGCGCGCCGCCGCCCACGGCGATGCCGAGGTGCTCGGCCCGGCGCCCGCGTTCGCGGCGAAGCGCGCCGGGAGCTACCGCGCCCAGCTCGTGCTGCGCGGCGACCGCCCGACCGATGTGCTCGATCGTGTCGAGCTCGGCGCGGAGTGGATCGTCGACGTGGACCCGATGACGCTGCTCGGATAGCGTGAACGCATGGAAAGCGAAGGACCGGCCGAGGCCCAGGACGAGGCCGACGAGCTTGATTCCCAGCCCCACGATCCGCTGATCGTCGTGACCAAGGGCAGCCCCTGGGTCATCGACCGGGGTCGCCGCGACCGCTGGTCGTCGCCCGAGTTCGTGACGAAACACGCGGTGGACGTCCGCCAGGTCGGCGATCCCGTGCTCCACGCGCCCGGGAAGAAGCCGCGCATCGACAGGAAGGAGCTTGAGTCGCTCGTCCAGCGCATGTTCGCCTCGATGGTCGAGGCGCGCGGGGTCGGCATCGCGGCACAGCAGATCGGCGTTCCGCTGCGCGTCGTGATCATCGATGTCGATGACGTCGGGATCGTCGCCGTGAATCCGGAGGTCGAGTTCGAGAGCGCCGAGCTCGAGGAGCTGAGCGAAGGCTGCCTCTCGGTGCGCGGCCTCTACGGCATGCTCGAGCGACCGCTCTTCGCGCGCGTCAACGCCGTCGACATCACGGGCAAGAAGTTCACGTTCGAAGGTGAGGGACTCGGCGCGCAGTGCATGCTCCACGAGACCGACCACACGACCGGTGTCCTCTACGTCGATCGCCTCCGCACGCGGAAGGACCTGTTCCCGGTCGAGGCGGACGAGTCGGATGAGGCATCAGCGGACGCGGCCGAAGGCCGCAGTGAGGAACGGCCGCACCGCTCGATCTCCGGCCACACGCGCGACGAGATGGAGAAAGCGACTTCCCGCTGACGGCGCGGGTCATCTTCCTCGGCACCCCCGCCTTCGCGGTGCCGTCCCTCGATGCGCTCGTGGCCATGGACGCGCGCGGTGAGATCACGCTCGCCGGTGTCGTGACGCAGCCCGATCGCGCGGGTGACCGCGGGCGGGTCGAGCCATCGCCGGTGAAGCGTCGTGCGCAGGAGCACGGGATCACGGTCCTGCAGCCCGTGCTCCTCAACGGCGACGCTGCGGGCCCGATCCTCGACCTGCGGCCGGACGCGCTGGTGTGGACCGCGTACGGCAACCTCATCCCTCGGAGGCTCATCGATATCGTCGGCGGCCACGCCGTCAACGTCCACGCGTCGCTCCTGCCCCGCTGGCGCGGCGCGTCCCCGATCTCGCGCGCGATCCTCGAGGGCGACCGGGAGACGGGGATCACGCTCATGCAGGGCACCACCGGCTTGGACCGCGGGCCGATCGTGGCGACCGCGGCGACACAGATCGTGCCCGGCGAGACGGCTGGAGACCTCGCGGCGCGGCTCGCGGCACTCGGCGGCGCGTTGCTCGAGCACGAGCTCGGGTCGTTCCTCGCCGGCCGCACGATACCGGTGCCACAGGACGAGTCCAGTGCGACGTGGGCCACGAAGCTCACGACCGCGGACGGCGAGCTCACGTTCACGGAGCCCGCCGACGCGCTCGAGCGCCGCGTCCGCGCGATGAATCCGGATCCCGGCGCGTGGACGACCTATCGCGGTCAGCGGCTGGGCATCACGCGCGCGTCGGTGACCGGCGGTCGCGGCGTCGGGCACGGCACATTCGAGGTCCGCGATGGTGTGCCGCACGTCGCGGCCGGCGCGGGCTGGCTGCGGCTCGACGAGGTGAAGCCCGCAGGCAAGCGCGCGATGCCGGGCGCCGACTGGGCGCGTGGCCTCCGTGACCTCGGCGCGGCGGCGCGGCTCCCGTCGTAGCCGCGTACCCTCGATACATGAACGAGGTGCGTTCCGCGATCTCCGATGTGACCGACGAGGCGCTCGCGGCGTGGCTCGCGACGCGCGGCGAGCCCGCCTATCGCCTGAAGCAGATCCGCCGGCACGCGACGCACACCTCGGCGGCGGAATGGGCCGAGCTCACCGATCTCCCGAAGACGCTCCGCGACGCGCTTGCGGCCGAATATCGGTGGTCGAGCGTCGCGCCGGTCATCGAGCAGGCCAGCGCCGACGGCGAGACCCGCAAGGTGCTGCTGCAGCTGCACGATGGGCATCGCATCGAGACGGTCCTCATGCCACATCACGGCATGCGCAACTCCGTCTGCATCTCGACGCAGGCCGGGTGCCCGATGGCCTGCGCGTTCTGCGCGACCGGTGAGATGGGGCTCATCCGCAACCTGACGCCAGGCGAGATCGTGGATCAGGTGCGGCACTGGCAGCGCGAGCTCACCGCGAAAGGTGATCGCGTCTCGCATGTCGTCTACATGGGGATGGGCGAGCCGTTCAACAACTACGACGCGACGATCGCATCGGTGCGTGAGCTCGTCGCGGCCGACCGGTTCGGGATCAGCCCGCGGCGTCTGACGATCTCGACCTGCGGCGTCGTGCCGAAGATCGACGAGCTTGCGGGCGAGGGTCTACCCATCAATCTCGCGGTCTCGCTGCACGCCGCCGATGACGAGACGCGCGGCGCGATCATGCCGATCAACAAGAAGTGGGGGATCGACGAGGTCCTCGCCGCGAGCGCGCGCTACGTCGCCCGCACCAAGCGCCGGGTCACGTTCGAGTACGTGCTCCTCGCCGGCGTGAACGACTCCGCCGCGGCGGCCCACGAGCTCGCGCAGCGGATCGCGCGTGCCGGGCGGACGAGCGACTACCACGTGAACCTCATCCCGGTGAACGCGGGGCCGGGCGGCTTCAGGCGTCCGCCGGTCGAGACGATGGAGAAATTCGCGGCGGTGCTCATGGAGCAGGGGATCGCCGCGACGGTGCGGATCAGCAAGGGGCAGGACATCGCCGCGGGCTGCGGTCAGCTGAAGGTGGACGAACGCGGAGGTGCGAAGCTCGCGAGGGTCCAGGAGGCGGGCTAGGAAGAGGCTTTCGCCGCCTTCTTCGCCATCCGGGCGGGCTTCGTGGCGGTCCGGCGGCAGCGGGTGCAGACGAGCAGCTTCTCGCCGTCGATCACCGCAGCGTGGAGGTTCGCGTCGAACCGCCGGGCCGTGTGGACCTTCGAGTGGCTGACGTTGGAGCCGAAGGCGGCGGACTTGCCGCAGATCGCGCAGGCGCGTGGCATCGTTCGATTCACCTCAAAAGGGAGTGCCCGCGACGTTGTCGCGGCTGGTAAAGTCCGACCATCGTAACACGGTGGGATGCCGCGGTCCTGCTTGCCGCACTCGGATCCGCGACCGAACGGCTGGCGGCCAGCGTGGACGAAGTCAACGCGCTCAACGTCTATCCCGTCCCCGACGGCGACACCGGCACGAACATGCTCCACACCATGCGCTCCGCCCTCGATCATGCCCGCCGCGCGGAGCAGCAGCCCGGCGTGATGCTCGCGGCGGCGGCACACGGCGCGCTCATGGGCGCTCGCGGCAACAGCGGGGTGATCCTGAGCCAGGTCATCCGCGGGCTGAAGGAGTCGTACGGACCCCTGGGCATCGACCTGCGAGCGGCGCTGTCGCTGGCACGGACCTGCGCGTACGCCGCGGTCGACAAGCCTGCGCCGGGCACGATGCTCACCATGCTTGCCGACGTCGACACGCGACTGGGCACGGGCGAGCGCGGCGCGCGCGAGGTCTTGCGCGAGATCGTCGAGCTCGGCGGGCACGCCGTGAAACGCACGCAAAGCGAGAACCCGGTGAACAAGGCGGCCGGCGTCGTCGACGCCGGCGCTCGCGGGCTCTGGCTCCTGATCGACGGCGCGCTCGCGTCGGTGGAGGGCCGAGCCCCGTCGACCGACACAGCGCAGCGCATCGTCGCGCCGGTCGTGGTCGGAGGCGCCTCCTCCGGCGAGGCGCCATCGTGGGCAGGGGCGTACGACGTGCAATTCCTGATCGAGTCGCCGACGCGTCCGATCGACGAGCTGCGGACGGCGATGCTCGAGTTCGGCGCCGACTGCGTGCTCGTCGTCGGCGACGAGACGGTCGCGAAGATCCACGTGCACACGCTGGAGCCTGACCAGATCATCCGAATCGGTCTGACCGCGGGGCGGATCAGCGACGTCGTGGTCGAGGATCTCGACGCCATGTCGGCGCAGCATGCCGAATCGACCGGCATCATCGTGCCCTCAGCGCCTCGCGAGCCGATCGCGGTCGGTGTCGTGACGGTCGTACCGGGCGACGGCTTCGCGCGCATCGCGGCGTCGCTCGGGGCACACGTGGTCCGCGGCGGCGCGTCGATGAACCCGTCGACCGAGGAGCTGCTGGCGGCGATCCGGCAGGCGAACGCCGACCAGGTCATCGTCCTGCCGAACGACAAGAACGTGATCCTCGCCGCGGAGCAGGCCGCGAAGCTCGCTGGCGGCATCGTCACGGTGCTTCCGACGCGCAACGTCGCGCAGGGCATGGCGGCGCTCGCGAGCTGGGATCAGGGCGAGGCCGCCGAGGGCGCGATCGCGACGATGCGCGAGGCGCTGGCCGGCTCGCACGCGATCGAGATCACAACTGCGATCCGCGACGCTGAGGTCGACGGCCAGCGCGTCGGCCAGGGCGAGCACCTCGCGCTCCTCGACGGCCGGCTGGTGGCGCACTCGGACACCGAGCTCACCGCGCTCGCGGGCGGGGCGGAGTCGCTGACCAAGGCCGGCCTGTTCACGCTGTACGTCGGTGCCGACGTCGACGATGCGCGCCGCTCCGCCGCGGCGGAGCGCCTTCGCGCGATGTTCCCCGGCGCCGAGGTCGAGGTCGTCGATGGCGGACAGCCCCACTATCCGTTCATCGTCGCCGCCGAATGATGAGCAGCCTGATCGGTGGTGGCCGCGGGCTCGGCATCGGCGTGCTCGCCGGTCTGCTGGCCGGGATGCTCGCCGGCGGGATCGGCGGTCGACTCGCCATGCGCGTCATCGCCGTCGTCGCAGGCCCGTCGTCCACCGGTGTGCTCACGGACAACGGGAACGCGGTCGGCGATATCACGACCGGCGGCACGCTCGTGCTCGTCGTATTCAGCAGCGTGCTGAACGGCGTCGTCGGCGGCCTCGTCTATGGTGCCGCCCGGCCCTCGCTGGCACCTCTCGGCCGCGCGCGACCGCTCGTCTTCGGGCTACTCATCCTCCTGGTGCTCGGGTTCACAACGATCGTCGCGGAGAATCGCGACTTCATACGCTTCGGCTCGCCCATCCTGAACGTCGCGCTCTTCGCGGCCATCTTCGTCGCGTTCGGCGCGCTGATCGTTCCCCTGGCCGAATGGCTCGATCGCGCCGTTCCGCGAACCGATGCACTGCGGTCCGGACCAGCCGGCATCGGGTTGGCCGTGCTTGTCGCTCTCTCGCTGCTCGCAGGGCTGCTCATCCTCGCGCTCTTCATCGTGACCACGGCGCAAACGCTCGCCGGAGTTGCCGCTCCGGGGACGGGTTTCGGGCTCACGACGAGCTTCGTGCTTCTCGGCCTCCTCGGGTGCGCGGTCCTGGCCCGTCTCGGGTCCGCATTCCCGTGGAGCCGGCTGCCGCTCGCGGTCCCGATGCTCGCGGGATCCTGGCTGACGTTGCGGTCGATCGCGTCGATCCTTGGCCTCGGGTAGGCCGATCAGCACGAGTCTCGACCTCAAGGTAGAGGCGCTGCCTGGCGTCGGCGGCGAGTCCGCCAAGCTCCTCGAGCGGCTCGGCATCCGGACCATCGGGGAGCTGCTCTGGCATCTGCCGACGCGCTACCTCGACTACGGGAACGTGCGGCCGGTCCGGCAGCTCATCGCGGACCGCGAACAGACCACCGAGGCGATCGTCGGCTCGATCGGCCAGCGCCGCACCGCGCGCGGTCAGATGATGACGGAGGTCGAGCTCATCGATCCCGCCGACATGCGCCCGTCGGGCATCAAGGCGACCTGGTTCGGCCGGCAGTTCATCAAGGAGCGGTTCCGCGAGGGCCAGCTCATCCGGCTCTCCGGGAAGGCGACCTGGTTCGGGCGCACCTTGCAGCTCTCCAACCCGAAGGTCGAGGCCGCGGACGCCGAGCGCGTTCACACCGGCCGAATGGTCCCGGTCTACAAGCTCACCGAGGGCTTGAAGGAGGGGTATCTCCGGCGCTGGCTGCACACCGCGGTCGAGGGCGCGCCCACGCGCTCGCCGGTCGTGGACGAAGTGCCGGACGGGCTGCCCGCGAGGATCCGCGAGCGCCGCGACCTCCTGTCGCTCCCCGAGGCGCTGAAAGAGGTGCACTTTCCTTCCACCGAGGCGCGGCTGCTGGAGGGCCGGCGGCGGCTCGCCTTCGACGAGCTCCTCACGTTGCAGCTCGGGCTCGCGCAGCGGCGCGCCCGCTGGCAGAAGGACGCGAAGGCGCCCGCGCTCACCGCACCGGACCGCGACGTCGACCGCTGGCTCGCGGGCCTCCCGTTCACGCTCACCGATCCGCAGCTGAAGGCGCTCGCCGAGATCCGCGCGGACATCGGCCGCACGATCCCGATGTCGCGGCTCCTCGAAGGCGACGTCGGATCGGGGAAGACCGTCGTCGCGGCGCTCGCGGCGCGGATCGCGGTCGCATCGGGCACCCAGGCCGCGCTCATGGCGCCCACCGAGCTGCTTGCCGAGCAGCACTTCCGCACGCTCTCGGCGCTGTTGACCGACGGCGGCCCAGCCATCCGGCTCCTCACGTCGAGCGTGAGCGCGCCGGACCGGCGCGAGATCCTCGCCGCGCTCGCGGACGGCTCGCTCGACGTCGTCGTGGGCACCCATGCGCTTGTGGTCGAGGGCGTGACCTTCAAGAAGCTCGGTCTCGCGGTCGTCGACGAGCAGCACCGCTTCGGTGTCCGCCAGCGCACGACGCTCCGGGAAAAGGGCGTCGATCCGCACCTCCTGCTGACCACAGCGACGCCGATCCCCCGCACCCTGACCCAGACCGTCTACCGCGACCTCGACCTCTCGGTCCTCGACCAGCTCCCGAGCGGCCGGCAGGAGATCCGGACCGAGGTCCGTCCCCCCGAGGCGCTCGAGAAGGTCTGGCCCTGGGTGCGCGAGCACGTCGCGGCAGGGGAGCAGGCCTTCATCGTCACGCCTCGGATCGACCCCGGAGATGGCGAACAGGACGCGCCGAGCGCGATCACGACCTACGAAGAGCTCCGCACCGGCGGGCTGAAGGGTCTGCGTCTGGCGCTGCTCCACGGACGGCTGCCAGCGAAGGAGCGCGACGACGTGATGCGCCGATTCGCCGCCCGCGACATCGACGTGCTCGTCGCGACGACGGTCGTCGAGGTCGGCATCGACATCCCGAACGCCACGATGATGATCATCCTCGGGGCCGAGCGGTTCGGCCTCGCCCAGCTGCACCAGCTGCGCGGCCGCGTGGGGCGCGGCGAGAAGCACTCGTTCGCCATCCTCGTCAGCGACGACGCGGTCGAGTCGGAACGCCTCGCGGCGATGACCGAGCGAGGGAGCGACGGCAAACCGCTCGACGGTTTCGAGCTCGCGAAGCGGGATCTCGATATCCGTGGTGCGGGCGAGTTCCTCGGCGACGAGCAGCACGGCATCTCGGAGCTG
>JBBRQB010000002.1:0-106079 GCA_038227105.1 Candidatus Limnocylindria bacterium
CTACCCGCGGTGCCCGTGTTCTCCAGCGGGTACATCCATGCGTCGGCGACGAAGGCGCTCGCGATGCTCGGCATCGGGCGCGACTCGGTGCGCCGCATCACGAAGGATCCCGTGGGTCGGCTCGACCTCGCGGGGCTCGAGGACGCGCTCCGGGAACTGCGCGGCGCGCCCGCCATCCTGGTGGCGAACGCGGGCGAGGTGAACGCAGGCGACTTCGATCCGATCGACGCGATGGCCGACCTCGCCAAGCGGTACGGCGCGTGGCTGCACGTCGACGGCGCGTTCGGTCTCTTCGTGCGCGTGACACCGTCCGCTGTGGAGCCGGGCGATGGCATCGAGCGCGCCGACTCCGTCATCGCCGACGGCCACAAATGGCTGAACGTCCCGTACGACACGGGCTTCGCGTTCGTGCGCGACCCGCGTCTCCTCGCCGGGGCATTCTCGTTGACCGGAGCGCCATACCTGCCGGCACCCGGCCAGCACGCGAGCTTCGGCTACCTCGGGCCGGAGGCGTCGCGCCGCGCGCGCGGTCTCGCGGTGTGGGCGACGCTGCGCGCGTACGGGCGTGAGGGCTACCGGTCGATGGTCGAGCGCCACCTGGCGCTCGCGCGCCATCTGGCGTCGCGCGTCGACGACGCGCCCGATCTCGAGCGGCTCGCGGATACGCGCCTGAACATCGTCTGCTTCCGGTACCGGCCCGCGGGCGTCGCGGAGGCGGATCTCGATGCGCTGAACGCGCGGATCGGGAAGGCCGTCCTGGAGGACGGCCGCGTGTACGTCGGCACCACCACGTACGGCGGCCGGGTCGCGTTCCGGCCGGCGATCGTGAACTGGCGCACCACCCAGGCCGACGTCGACCTCATCACCGACGTGATCCGCGAGCTCGGCGCGCGCGCTCGTCGCGGCGTAGGGGACCGCGATGGCCTGCCCCGAGTGCGGCGCCGCGGGTGCCTCGACGAGCGACGCGTGCGAGTCGCGGTTCAACGCGCTCGGCCTCGAGCGCTTCGATGACTCGGAGCTCGCCTCAGACTGGCGCCTCATCGTCGACTGCTACTCGATGCAGCACGACAGGTACATCCTCTCCGGACGCTCGCTCGCGGCACATCTGACCGGCCTGTGCATCGCGGTCGAACACGGCGGCGACCCGTCACTGCTTCGCGCGGCGCAGGAGTGGCTGAGCCGGACGCGCGACCTCGCGAAGCCTCCGGTGCCCGCGCGCCGCGGCGACGTCACGATCAACGAAGTCATCGCTGCCCCACCCGAGGAGCGGCACGCTGTCGTCATGAGCTGGGCCGCGTCGGCGTGGGACGCGTGGTCGGCGCAACAGGCACTCGCGCGAAGGTGGATCGCGGGTCTGCGCGGCTAGGAGGCCTTCACACCTGCCACGATTTTCGCGACCGCTTCCTTCGCGTCACCGAAGAGCATCTGTGTCTTCGGGTCGAGGTACAGGTCGTTGTCGATGCCGGCAAAGCCGGGCTTCATGCTTCGCTTGATCACGATCACCTGCGCCGCCTTGTCCACGTCGAGGATCGGCATCCCGTAGATCGGGCTGCCCTTCGAGCTGCGCGCCGCTGGGTTCGTCACGTCGTTCGCGCCGATCACGAGCGCGACGTCGGCGCGTGGGAACTCCGGATTCACCGCGTCCATGTCCATGAGCTTCTCGTACGGCACGTTCGCCTCCGCGAGCAGGACGTTCATGTGACCCGGCATCCGGCCGGCCACCGGGTGGATCGCGTACACGACGTTGACACCACGCGACTCGAGGAGGTCCGCGAGCTCGCGGACGTTGTGCTGCGCCTGCGCGACGGCGAGGCCATAGCCCGGGACGATGATGACGTTGCGAGCGTAGGCGAGCAGCGTGGCAGCGTCCTCCGCGGTCGTCGCACGCACCGTGCGGCCATCGTCTACGCGACCGGTCATGCCGGCCTCCGCGGCGGGTGCCGAGCCGAACGCGCCGAACAGGACGTTCGCGATGGAACGGTTCATCGCCTTCGACATAAGGCGGGTGAGGATCGTGCCCGACGCGCCGACGAGCGTGCCGGCGACGATGAGCAGCTGGTTGTCCAGGACGAAGCCGGCGGCCGCGACCGCGAGGCCGGTGAACGCGTTCAGCAGCGAGATGACCACCGGCATGTCCGCGCCGCCGATCGGCATCACGAGCGCGATGCCGAAGAGCAGCGCAAGGATCGCGACCGCGGTCAGCACCAGGAGCTGCGGCACCGCGACGTAGCCGCCGACCGAGAGCGTCAGCACCGCCGCGAGGACGAGCATGCCGCCGAAGAGGATGCTCGTCACGAACTGCTGGCCGGAGTACTTGAAGGAGCGCGGAGTGATGAGTCCCTGCAGCTTGCCGAAGGCGATGGCGCTGCCGGAGAACGAGATCGCGCCGATCATCAGCCCGAGCATCGAGCTGCCGGCCTGGCCCATCGTGCGGCCGTCGGTCCCGAGGCTGCGCATGAGCTCGAGGATCGAGACCAGCGCAGCCGAGCCGCCACCCGCGCCGTTGAACAGGGCGACCATCTGCGGCATCGCGGTCATCTTCACGAGGCGCGCGCCGGTGAAGCCCGCGGCGCCACCGACGATGATCCCGACGAGCGTCACGACGAGGCCCGTCGTGCCGTAGCTCTGGAACTCGATGTCGAAGAACGTCGCGGCGACCGCGAGCAGCATGCCCGCAGCGGCGATCCGGTTGCCGTTCACCGCGGTCTTCGGCCCCGAGAGGCCCTTCAAGCCGAGGACGAACGTGATCGCGGCGATGAGGTAGACGACCGGGATGAGCGTGTGGAGGTCCACTACTTCTTCGGCCCTCCGGCGCCGGGCCGCTGCTTGAACATCGCGAGCATCCGGTCGGTCACGACGAAGCCGCCAACGACGTTCGCGGTGCCGAGCACCACGGCGAGGAAGCCGAGGGCGAGGCCAAGCGGACCACCGACGGCGGCGGACACGAGCATCGCGCCGATGACGATGATCCCGTGGATCGCGTTCGCACCGGACATGAGCGGCGTGTGCAGGGTCGACGGCACCTTCGAGATGACCTCGTTGCCCACGAAGATGGCGAGCACGAACACGTACAGCCCGACGATCGCTTCGGCGCTCATGCCTTCTCCAGCGCGGCCTTCGTCGCTCCGTGCACGACCTGGCCTTCGTTCGTGATGAGCGCGCCCTTCGTGATCTCGTCCTCGAGGTCCAGCACGAGCGCGCCGTCCTTCGCCAGGTGGGCGAGCAGCGCGGAGACGTTGCGCGAGTAGAGCTGGCTCGCGTGGACGGCGACCGTGCTCGGCCAGTTCACCTCGCCGTGGATGGTCACGCCCTCGCGGACGACGGTCTGGCCCGGCTCGGTGAGCTCGCAGTTCCCGCCCATCTCCGCGGCGAGGTCGACGATCACCGACCCGGCGCGCATCCCGCGCACCATGTCGGCGGTCACGAGGATCGGCGCGCGGCGACCGGGCACGAGCGCGGTCGTGATCACGACGTCCGCGTCCTTCACGTGCTTGCCGACGAGCTCCTGCTCCTTCTTGTGCGCTTCCTCTGACAGCTCCTTCGCGTAGCCGCCGGTGCCCTCGCCCTGCTCGCCGAGCTCGATCTCGAGGAACTTGGCGCCGAGGCTCTGGACCTGCTCCTTCACGACCGGTCGCGTGTCGAACGCCTCGACGACCGCGCCGAGGCGCCGCGCGGTCGCGATCGCCTGAAGGCCCGCCACACCGGCACCGAGGACGAGTACCCGCGCGGGCGTGACGGTGCCCGCCGCGGTGGTGAGCATCGGGAAGAACTTTGGCAGCGAGTTCGCGGCGACGAGCACCGCCTTGTAGCCGGCGATGTTGCTCTGCGACGAAAGCGAGTCCATCGGCTGCGCGCGCGTCACGCGCGGGATCATGTCCATGCTGAATGCGACCGTGCGCCTTCCGGCCAGGTCGCGCACCGTGTCCTTGTTCGTGAGCGGCTGCAGCGTCGCGATGAGTGCGGCGCCCTCCTTCAAGAGCGCGATCTCGCCGGCCGACGGCTTCTGGACCTTGACGACCATGTCCGCGCCGAACGCCGCATTCCGGTCGCCGACCGTCGCGCCAGCTTTGCGATAGGCCTCGTCGTCGTGACCGCTGCCCGTTCCGGCGCCGCTCTCGACAACGACCTCATGCTTCGCGGCGACGAGCTTCGCGGCGGCCTCGGGCACGATGGCCACGCGGCGCTCGCCCGTCGTGCTCTCACGCGGCACACCGATCCTCATCGGGCCGAACGGATCCCGACGGTGTACTTCTGCAGGTCCATCCCGTCCGACGCTAACGGAGTCGGACGATCGGGGCTAGGAGGCGGCGGCCTCGATCCGGCGGACGTTCCGCGCGGCCGCGATGGGCAGCTGCCACAGGACCGACTGCCACGCCAGCTTGAACCCGAGATCGGTATTGATCCCGAGCATCTGCGCGTTCGTGTTGGCGTTGCCGGTGCGGATGTACTTCGCGTCCGGCAGCTCGCGGAGGATGCGATCGAGCATGACCGCTTTCATCCACAGACCCAGCTTGTGCCCGCGATGCCCGCGGGTGACCGCGGTCCCGCCCTGCCACACGACCCACGGCTGCTTCGGGTCGTTGTTGATATCGGTGAAGCCGGCGCCCTCGCCGGTCTTCGTGTCGACGGCGACCAGCAGCCACCAGGTCGAGCCGATCTGCGTGAGCCACGACTCGCGGTCGCGGATCTGTTCTTCCGTCAGCTTCCAGTCGCCCACCTTGAGGTCGCCCTTCGGCATGTCGTTGATCCCGTTCGCTGCCTCGATGTACGGCGCAACGAGCGCGGCAGGCACGACGTTGTCGATGCGCTCGAGCTTGTAGCCGGGCGGATCGATCTGCGCCCACTCGGCGACCTTCGCGCGGTCGATGTCGGCGATGACGAGCTGGTTGGTCTTCATCGGGAGACCCGCGTGTGCGCCCATCTGCTCGAGGAAGAGCCCGCCGGATGGAGCGCGGTCGTTCGTCATGCCCATGAACAGGAGCTCGGGATGCTGGCCCTCGGCCGCCGCCGCCATCTCAGCGAAGAGCGCGGTACCGAGGCCCTTGCGGCGGTGATCCGGGTGCACCATCAGCTCGGTCCACGCCACATGCGCGTTCTCGGGATCGTTGAGGCTGCGGGAGGTCGCGATCCAGCCGGCCACGTTCCCCTTGGCGTCACGCGCGCGTACCCGCGCGTGCCACTCGTTGTTCGCCGTCGCGCGGAGGCGCGGGAGGATCGCCTCGAGCGGGCGCTCGGGGTCCTCGGGCATGATCTCGCGGCCCATTCGCTGGAACAGGCGCGCGAGCGCGATCTGCTCGTCTTCGGGAAGCTCCTTGGGATCGACGCGGTCGAGGGTGTAGCCGTTCACGTCCATGGCCGGAAGCCTAGCCGCCGGCGCCGGCCGGACCATCAACCCCGATACGTTCGCGCTAGCATCCGCGCGCTGTAGCGGAGGGGTCAGAGATGGGGAAGACGCTCATCACGGGCGGAACGGTCGTCACGGCGTCGGACACGTATAAGGCCGACGTCCTGATCGAGGGCGAGAAGGTCGTCGCCATCGGCCACGACCTGAAGGCGGGCGGCGCCAAGCGCCTCGACGCGAGCAGGAAGCTCCTGATCCCGGGCGGCATCGACGTGCACACGCATATGGAGCTCCCGTTCGGCGGCACGATGGCGTCGGACGATTTCGAGACCGGGACCACCGCCGCCGCGTTCGGCGGCACGACCACGATCGTCGACTTCGCGGTGCAGGGATTCGGCGAGCCGCTCGAGAAGGCGCGCGACCTCTGGCTCACGAAGGCCCGCGGCAAGGCGGTCGTCGACTACGGGCTGCACATGATCGTGCGCGACGTCAATGACAAGGTCCTCCGCGAGATGGGGACGATGGTCCGCGAGGGCGTCTCGAGCTTCAAGCTGTTCATGGCGTACCCGGGCGTGTTCATGGTCGACGACGGCGCGATCTTCAAGGCGCTCGTGCGCAGCGCCGAGGTCGGCGGCCTCATCGCGATGCACGCGGAGAACGGTGGCGTGATCGACGTGCTCGTGAAGAAGGCGCTCGCCGCCAAGCACACCGCGCCGAAGTGGCACGCGCTCACGCGTCCGCCCGAGGCCGAAGGTGAGGCGACCGGTCGCGCGTTCAAGCTCGCGGAAATGGCAGGCGGTGTCCCGCTCTATATCGTCCACCTCTCGGCCGCGCAGGCGCTTGACCAGGTGCGGCAGTTCCGCGACCGCGGCCTGCCCGCCTACGCGGAGACGTGCCCGCAGTACCTCTTCCTCAGCTACGACAACTACGAGGAGCCTGGCTTCGACGGCGCGAAGTACGTCATGTCGCCGCCGCTTCGAGAGAAGTGGCACCAGGAGGAGCTCTGGAAGGGGCTCCAGCGGAACGACCTGCAGGTCGTGTCGACCGACCACTGCCCGTTCTGCATGAAGGAGGGCTTCAAGGGACTGCCAAAGCAGAAGGAGCTCGGCAAGAACGACTTCTCGAAGATCCCCAACGGTGCGCCCGGCGTCGAGACGCGGATGGCGCTCCTCTTCGACGGCGGCGTCGTGCAGGGTCGCATCACCGCGAACCGCTGGGTCGAGCTCACCGCCACGACGCCGGCGAAGATCATGGGTCTCTTCCCGCGCAAGGGGACGATCGCGGTCGGCAGCGACGCCGACATCGTGCTGTGGGACCCGAAGGCCACGCAGACGCTCTCGGCGAAGACCCTTCACATGCGTGTCGACTACAACCCGTACGAGGGCCGCAAGGTCACCGGGAAGGCCAGCGTCGTGCTGTCGCGCGGCGAGGTCATCGTCCAGGACGGCACGTTCCTCGGGAAGAAGGGCCGCGGCACGTTCCTGAAGCGCGGCGGCCCGCTGCTCCAGACCTAATGGGTGAGCGCCCGCTCGATCACGTTCTCCGGCACAACACCTGGGCGACGGGCGCGCTCATCGAGTTCCTCGGTGGCCTCGATCCCGCGACGCACGAGTCGGCATCGCCAGGGACCTACGGGACGATCGAGCGGACGCTCCAACACATCGTCGGCGCGCAACAGTGGTACACGCAGCTCCTCACCGGCGAGCTCATCGGCCCTCGCGTGCGCCGTCACGGCACCCGACACACGCTCGACGAGCTGGCCCTGGTCGCCGAAGCCACCGGCACACGCGTGGTCGCGGTCGCGGAGTCGGATGACCACGCGCGCCGCATCGAGCTGAACAGAGGGCGAACGTCGACGGTCGGAGTGATCCTCGCGCAGCTCGTGCATCACGGGAACGAGCACCGGACGCAGATCACGACGATCCTCGGCTCGAACGGGATCGAGCCGCCGCCGCTCAGCGCGTGGGCCTACGGCCGCGCAGCCGGCATCTCGGAGGCAGAGGAATGAGCGACCTGCGGATCCCGATCGCCTACGACAACTGGGCCACCGAGACGCTGGTGGACTTTTGCCTCGGCCTCACGTCGCAGCAGCTCGAGCTCACCACGCCCGGGACGATGGGCACGGTGAAGGCGACGCTCGTCCACCTCGTCGCCGCGAAGGAGCGCTATGGCGCCGCGCTGCGCGGATCGCCACCTCCCGCTGAGGCCATTCGCGAGACCACGACCACGGACCTCGGGCCGGTGAAGGCGCGATCGAAGGCGCTGAGCTGCTTCTTCGAGGAATTCGCGCGCGGGACGATCGACCTCGACGCGACGGTCGAGCGGCGCGCCGCCGACGGTGCGGTGCAGAAGATGCCGATGTGGGTCCTGCTCGCACAGTTCCTGCACCACGGCGATGAGCATCGCGCGAAGCTCGGCTTGATCTTCGGCGCGAACGGGATCGAGCCGCCGCACTACTCCGCGTTCAACTGGGCGCAGTCGCTCGGGACGTTGGCCTAAGCGGCGGCCTCCCGTAGGCCGGTGACGCGGTACGCGGGCACCGGCTGATGGAATCCCTTGAGCTCGAGGTCGCCGGCCGACTCCACCTGGACCCGGTCCTCGATGGCCGCGTGGACGCGGCGGGTCACGAGGATCTCGCCGGCCTTCGCCGCTGCCGAGAGGCGTGAGCCCTGGATGACCACCATGCCGATCGCGCCGTAATCGAAGCGGCCCTCGAAGCCGATCCGGCCGAGCGTCGCGAACCCCACGGCGACGCCGATGCCGAGCCCGAGGTCGTGGCCGCGCTTGCGCCAGCCGGCCTCGAGCTCCGCGAAGCGCTCCTGCATGGCGACCGCCATTCGCGTCGCCTGGAGCTGCGGCTCCGGGATCTCGACCGGGTCGTTGAAGAACACCATGATCCCGTCGCCGGCGAAGTGCTCGACAGTGCCCTCGTGACGGAAGATGACCTCACCCATGGCCGCCTGGTACGCGCGGAGCACCCCGAGCGCCTCCTCCGGCTCCGCGGTCTCGGAGAAGGCCGTGAACCCGCGCAGGTCCGCGAACACGACCGTGATCTCGCGGCGGTGGCCGTCCAGCAGTGCGTCGCCGCCGGTGGACATGACGAGCTCTGCGATCTGCGGCGACAGGAAACGGCGTAGCCGGCCGAGGCGGCCGAGCTCGTCCACCTGCTCCTGCACACGTTGCTCGAGCGTGCGGTTCCACTCCGCGAGCTCGACCTTCTGGCGCTCGCTCTCGTCGTGGTACGTCTTCACCCGGAGCAGTGACTTCACGCGCGCGAGGAGCTCGGGTTGGTCGAAGGGCTTCGCGATGAAGTCGTCGGCGCCGGCTTCGATGGCTTTCACCTTCTCCGGGAGACCGCTCGCCGTGACCATCACGACCGGCAGGAAGCTGGTCAGCGGATCAGCACGCAGCCGGCGGCACACCTCGTAGCCGTCGATGCCGGGAAGCATGATGTCGAGCAGCACGAGGTCCGGCTTCTCGGTCAGCGTCTTGAGCAGCGCCTCCTCACCGGTCAGCGCGGTCACGACCTGGTAGCCGTTCGGGACGAGCACGGCCTCGAGCAGCCGCAGGTTCTGCGGGATGTCGTCGACGGCGAGGATCTTGGTCACGGCTTTGGGTCGATGTAGCTGCGGACCTGGTCAGGAAAGCTCTTCACGTCGATCGGCTTCGCGATGAATCCATCGAAGCCGGCCTTGTCGAACCGCTCACGATCGCCGGTCATCACGGATGCCGTGAGCGCCACGGTAGGGATGTGTTTCGTCCTCTCGTCCGCGCGGATGCGCTGCATGGCCATGATCCCGTCGATCCCGGGCAGCTGGATGTCCATCAGGATGAGTGCGGGCAGATGCTCGGCGCTCATCGTTACGGCGGTCTCACCGTCGATCGCCTCGACCGTGCGGAAGCCGTGGAATCGCAGCACGTCGCGAGCGAGCTTCATGTTCTTCTCGTTGTCCTCGACGATGAGGATCAGCTCATTGGCCATTTAGGCTCCCTTCACCACGGGCAGCGTGACGGTGAACGTACTGCCTTTGCCCGAGGTGCTCTCGACCGTGATGGTGCCACCATGCAGCTCGACCATCCGCTTGGAGAGGGCCAGCCCGAGGCCGGTGCCCTCACGAGACTTTTCGGTCTGGTGTCCGGCCTGTGTGAACTCCTCGAAGATCCGCTCTTGGTCCTCGACGGCGATGCCGATCCCGGTGTCGTGGACGGCGAGCTGGATGTGGCCGTTCTGCTGGTCGGCGCGCAGCCGAACCGTGCCCCCGTCCGGCGTGAACTTCACGGCGTTCGCCAAGAGGTTCACCACGACCTGCTTCACCTTGCGCTCGTCGGCGACGACCTCATCGAGCGCCGGCGCCATGTCGAGCTCGAGCTTGATCCCGTGACTCTGCGCCCGCTCTCGCACGAGGGTGACCGCGTTGTTCAACGCGGCCACGAGCGAGAACGGCGCGAGCTCCAGCTCCATGCGACCGGCCTCGATCTTGGAGAGGTCGAGGATGTCGTTGATGAGCGTCAGCAGGTGTTTGCCGGATGAACGGATGTCCTCGAGGTAATCGGCCTGCTGATCGTTCAGCTCGCCGAACATCCGCTGCAACAGCACATCGGAGAAGCCGATGACCGCGTTCAGCGGCGTGCGGAGCTCGTGTGACATGTTGGCGAGGAACTCGCTCTTGTGCTGGTTCGCCACCTCGAGCTGCGCCGATTTCTCCTGGATCTCGTTGAACAGGCGGACGTTCTCGATGGCGATGGCCGCCTGACGAGCGAAGGATTCCACGAGGTCGATCTCGCGGTCGGTGAACGGTCGCACCTCGATGCGGACCAACACCAGGACGCCGAGCACGTCGTCACCGCGCAAGAGCGGCACGCCGATGCCGGTACGCGCACCGATCGCGACCATGCCGCGCGAATCCGCGACAGTCTCATCGGCGGTGACGTCGTGGATGTGGATCGTCCGTCGCTCGCGGAACGCCCGCCCCAGGACCGACGCGGCGTAGGTGATTTCCGCGACCGGGCCCCCCGATGTGGTGGCGTCCTCCGGTCGCCTCGACGCGACCAATTTGCCATTGCCGTCACGATCGGTCTGCCGGATCCAGCCGTACTCGGCCCGGCAGAGCGCGAGCGACTTGTCGAGCACCATCTCGAACACCGGCTTCAGGTCGAACGCGCTCTGGCTCATTGCCGCGAGGAGCTCCGCGGTCGCGGTCTGGCGCTCGAGCGCCTCCTGCGTCTCCCTGAAGAGTCTGACGTTCTCCATGGCGATCGCGGCCTGTGTCGCGAAGGACTCAACGAGCTCGATGTCGCGCGTGGAGAAGGGATCTACCTCGCGCCGGCCGAGCTGGATCACGCCGATGGGCTCACCGTCCTTCAGGATCGGTATCGCCAGCCGTGTACGGACGAGTCCCGCTTGCGCGCCCGACCGCAGCTGCTCGTCGAGTAGGACATCGGGTATGTGCACGGCCCTCCGGGTCACGACCGCTCGTTCCAGGGTGCTGGTCGCGACCGCCGGATCGAGCGTGCGTCGCACGAGGTGTGTCGCCGCATCGCGTGGCCAGTCTCCGGATGACGCGTCATAGAACCATTCGCCGCCGTCGCGCTGCCAGATGACCGCATGGTCGGCGCGGCATAGTGCGAGCGATGATTCGGCGATCGTCTGTAGCACCGGCCCGATATCGAACGCCGACCGGCTGATGACATCCAGCACGCTGCTCGTCGCGGTCTGGCGCTCAAGCGCCTCCTGCGTCTCCTTGAACAGCCGCGTGTTCGCGAGCGCGATGACCGCTTGATCCGCGAAGGTCTGCACGAGCTCGATCTGCCGCTCAGAGAACCCGCGGGGCTCGCGGCGGCGCAGGACGATCGCGCCCAGCGCCCGGCCGTCGCGCATCAACGGCGCGCTCAGGATGGCCCGCTGGCCATCCCCTCGGAGCGATATCGCCTTGCTGAGCGGATATTCGTCGGTCGCGCGAACGTCCGCTATATGGATCGTGCGGCGCTCGACGATGGCGCGACCCGTGACGGTCAGCGAATCGATCGGCGTGCTGGTGGCCATGTCGATCGGACCAGCATGGGCGGACGCGACTGCCTGGTCCCCTTGGACGATCATCACGGTGACGTCCTCAGCGCCTGCGAACCGCGCCGCGCTCACCGCGATCGCATCAAGGACCGGCTGGATATCGGTGGGTGATGCCGAAATGACCTTGAGAATGTCGCCGATGGCCATCTGACGCTCGAGTGCCTCACCGGTCTCGTTGAACAGCCGGGCGTTCTCGATCGCGATCACCGCCTGGTCAGCGAAGGTCTCCACGAGGGCGATCTGCTCGGCGGAGAAGGAATTCGCGCTCGTTCGCCAGAGGGCGATGACGCCGATCGATCGGCCTCCCGTGATCAACGGCACCGAAAGCAGGACCTTGAAGCCGCCGAGCCGTTTGGCGTCGGCGTAGGTGTACGTCGGGTCGGCGTCGACATCGGGGATGTGGACCGTGCGTCGCTCGGTGAACGCGCGACCCGTCGCTGAACCGAGGTTGTCGGACCTGATCGGGTTCTCGCGCTGCCATTCGCGCATGACATCCGCCCGGGGACCGAACGCCGCACTCATCGCGAGGAGCTCGCCATCAGCCCGGTAGAGGAAGCCGTTCTCCGCCTCGCTGAGGCGGGTCGCATGCGAGATGACGGTGCTCAGGAGGCCCTCGAGATCGAGGGCGGAACCGCTGATCGCCTTGAGGATCTCGCTTGTCGCGGTCTGACGTTGCAGCGACTCCTTCGTTTCGTTGAAGAGCCGGACGTTATCGAGCGCGATGACCGCTTGTGACGCGAATGTCTCGACCAGCTCCACCTCCTGCTCGCTGAATGCACCCGGCCTGATGCGCCGCAGCTGGATCGCGCCAACGGCGCGCCCATCCTTGAGGAGTGGCGCAGCGAGGAAGCCGCGATACCCATGCTCGGCCGCGTACGCCTTCGCCTCGCCGAATTCGGCGTCGTCGAGGTCCTCCATGTCAGGCACGTTGTACAGGCGTCCTTCGCGGATGACGCGTCCGGTCACGAATCGATCTGACAGCGGGAACACCTGCTTGGGTACGGCGAGCTTGCCATTGGTCGCAACGAGATCCACGTCGCCGTCCGCGCGAAGGAGGGCGACCGCGGCATCATCCGCGTTGCAGAAACGCCCGGCGCTCGCCGCGATCGTGTCGAGGACCGGTTGCACGTCGGTTGGTGAGCTCGAGATCACCTGCAGGATGTCGCTGATCGCCGTCTGTCGCTCGAGCGCCCCCTTCGTCTCGTTGAAGAGGCGCACATTTTCCAGGGCGATGACGGCCTGGTCGGCGAACGCGCGAAGCAGGTCCGCGTCTCGCTCACTGAATGCACCCGCGGTCGATCGCCGCAGCGCGATGCCGCCGATCGCGGTGCCTCCACGCAACAAGGGCGTGGCGATCGTGGCGCGGAAGCCAAAGCGACGCGACGTCTCTCGTAGCGCGGGGAATTCCGGGTCATCGAGGGTGTTCGCTGAGTGGATCGTCCGGCGCTCGAGAACGGCACGGCCCATCACGCTTGCCTGATCGGCCGGCCATAGCTCGTCCGGTCCCCGCAGCGGGATCGGCCCGTGATGCGCGCGCGTGCTGAACTGACCGTCGGCGTAGAGCGCGAGGAGCGCGTCCTCGCAGCCGCAGAACCGGACCGCATTGCGCACGATCGCGTCGAGTACCGGTTGCTGCTCGGTCGGCGAGCTCGCGATGACCTGCAGGATCTCGCCGAGCGCCGTCTGGCGCTCCAGCGACTCCCTTGTTTCGTTGAAGAGCCGCACGTTCTCGATGGCGATGACCGCCTGATCGGCGAAGGTCTCCAGTAGCGCGATCTCCTTTTGCGAGAATGGGCGTGCGACCTCCCGGCGCGCCACGATGACCCCTATCAGCTGACCGTCGCGCGCGAGCGGCACCCCGAGGAGGGTGCTGTGCGGCGGCGCCTGTCCGGTCGCCCGCCGCTGGCCGCTGTATTCACCGTCCGCCGCCGTATCCGGGATCTGCACGCTTCGTCGTTCGAGAAGCACCCGGCCGGTCAGTGTCGCGCGCGTTGGCGCGATCGGATGCTCCTGCCAGTACGCGATGAAGTCCTCCCGGTCGGGGATCGCGCCGGCGTCCGCCAATAGGTGCGCAGCGCCGCCGTCGATGCCGAGGACGTAGGCGCTGTCGGCGCCGCAGAGCTGAACAGCGTTGTGCACGACCGCGTCGAGGACCGGAGCAACGTCCTGCACCGAGCCGCTGATCACCTTCAACAGGTCGCTCGTCGCCGTCTGCCGCTCGAGCGCTTCCTTCGTCTCGTTGAACAGGCGGACGTTCTCCATCGCGATGACGGCCTGGTCAGCGAAGGTCTCGACGAGCTTCACTTCGCTCTCACTGAACGGCTGCACCCGGTTGCGGCGTAGCAGGAAGGCGCCGATCACCACGTCGTCGCGGCGCAGCGGTACGACGAGCAGCGTGCGGGTCTCGGCCATCTCCTTCGGGATCCTGCCCAATGCGATATCCGTGGCGGACGTGGCCGCGTAGTACTCGTGCAGGCGGGTATCGGCGATATGGACGGAGCGCTTCGTCTTCAGCATCTGACCCATCCCGCTTTTCGGCGAGATCGGCGTCAAGGCGGGATCGAGCTGCTCCACGGTCGAGCTCGCGACATTGCTGCGCATGCGACCGTCGATGCGGCTCACGGTCGCGTTGTCGGCTCCACAGATCCGCGCCGCACGCCCGGCGAGCATGCGGAGGATCGCGTCCAGATCGAACGCGGACCGGCTGATCGCCCGAAGCACATCCGCGGTCGCGGACTGCTGGTCGAGCGCCTCCCTCGTTTCTTTGAGGAGCCGCGCGTTCGCCATCGCGACCGCGAGCTGATCGGCGAACGTCTCGACGAGCGCGATCGTCCCCGGTTCGAAGCCACCCGGATCGTTGCGCGAGGTCAGGATCACCCCGATCGTCTCGCCCCCGTGACGGACCGGCACGGCGAGCCGCGTCCGACGCCGTTCGGCGTCATGTAGCTTCGGCTCGGCGAGGATCGTGTCCGCGTAGTGGAACCGTTGACCGCTGAGGGCGGCGCGACCAAAGATCGTGCCGGGATCCGCTGTCACGCGGTCGCCGGGCTTCCCCGGAGCCTGCCCGTACGTCGCGGCAAGGACGTAGCCGTCCACGTCGCGCCGGATGAATCCGCCGTTGTCGGAGCCCGCGAGGCGGACCACAGCTCTCACGACCATATCCGCGACCGTGTCGATCTCCACCGTGGGATCGGCGAGGGCCCGCATCACGGCGCTCACGGCGTCCAGCTGCTTTCGCGCGTCGTCGCGCACCGCCGCCGCCGGCTTTGTCGACGCCGTCAGCTTCTTGAGGGGCGCGGCCTTCTGTGCGGCGACCTTCGTGACCGCTCGCTTCCTGCCCGTCCCCGACCTCACGATGTGCGCAAGTATCGGCGCGCCGCAATACCCTTGCGCCGCGGGAGGGTGCTTGGATATCTGGCAGATCCTGCGCGACCGGCTCGACTACGCGTCGTTCGTCCCGACCCCGCTTCCCGACGTGGAACGCGCCGATCTCCGGCGTCGCGACGGCTCGCCCTATTCGGTGCTGAAGAACCAGCGTGGGGACAAGGGCGCGGGCCGGTATCTGCGGCTCGATGTGGCCGATGTCCAGCTCTACGAGCTGATGGATGGACAGCGTTCGATCCAGGACATCCTCATGGCGCACGTCGAGCGCAACGGCGTCTTCGCGCTGGATCGCCTGGCGCGCCTCACGGCGCAGCTCAGGGCGAACGGCTTCTTCGGCGAGGAGCCGCCGATGCTGTACGAGAAGCTGTTCGCGCGGCGCGCGATGCGCGATCCCATCGCGCGCGCGTCGACCTTCCTCAAGCGGCTCGTCGTGTGGGACATCGCCCGGTGGTCGAACGCCGACCGCCTCGTGGACGCGGTGTACCGGCTCGGTGGCCGGCTCGCGTTCACGCGCGTCGGTGCCGTCGCGCTCGTAGCCTTCGGTCTGTACGGGCTCTGGACCTGGTTCGGTGAGGTGCGCTCACCGCGCCATCAGCTCGCGACGATCGACGGCTCCTACGTACTGGGCATCCTCGCGCTCGTCCTCCTGCAGGTGGCGTCGATCTCGGTGCATGAGGCCGGTCACGCCCTCGCGATCCGGCACTTCGGGAGGCGCGTCCGACGCTTCGGCGTCGCGATGTATTACCTCTTCCCGTGCTTTTACGTCGACTCGACGGACATGGTCCTCGGCACACGCGCGCAGCGGATCGTCGTGTCCCTCGCCGGGCCGTTCGCGGGCCTGACCGTCGCGTCCGCTTGCGCGCTCGTGGCGGCGGGGCAACCCGACACGCTCACCGGAAGCCTCATGTTCAAGGCCGCGAGCCTGTTCGTCTTCCAGTTCATCTTCAATCTCCTGCCGATCCTGGAGCTCGACGGCTACCACGTGCTCACCGACGCGCTCGACGCGCCGTTCCTGCGCCAGCGGGCGCTCGGGTTCGTGCGCGGCGCGGCATTCGTGAAGCTGCGTCGTCGCGCCACATGGTCACGTGAGGAGGTCGGCCTCGCGATCTTCGGCATCACCGCGATCGTCACGTCCCTCGCGACGCTGGTGCTGTCGATCCAGCTCTGGCGTTCACGCATCGGTGTCGCATCTCAAGAGCTCCTCGCCATCGGACCGGCGGGGATCCTCGCGCTCGCGCTGCTGGTCCTCGTCTTCGTCGGCCCGCTCGCGGTCGCGGTCATCGCGCGGGTGACCGGCACCGTGCGCACGACCGTCAACCTCGCACGCTCCCGCAGCCGCGCTGTGACCCAGCGCGAGCAGCAGGAGCGCGTCGCGATGCTCGCTCGCGTGCGATTCCTCGCGGGACTGCCAGGCCCGGCGCTCGTTGCGCTCGCGTCGCAGCTGGACATCGAGCACGCCGATGCCGGACGGACCGTGATCACCGCGGGCAGCACCGGCGACCGCTTCTACCTCGTGCGATCGGGCTCGCTGCAGGCCGTGGCCGTCGACGGCACGGTGCTCGGGACGATCTCGGCCGGAGAGGGCTTCGGCGAGCTCGCGCTGCTCGACGGAACGCCGCGGACCGCGACGGTCCAGGCCCTCGAGGACTGCGAGCTGTGGTCGCTCGACCGGCCGCACTTCCAGCGGTGGATCCGTGACCGGTACGAGATCGCCGCGCGCATCCGCGCCGACATCGGCGCTCGGACCGCCCTCGCGGCCCTGCCGTTCTTCCGCGATCTGGAGGGCCGCGAGCTCGACGCCACTGCCGCGCGCCTGCAGGCCCGGCGGTACGAAGACGGTGACGTCGTGATCCAGGCGGGAGAAAGTGGCGGCGGCTATTACCTGATCCGCGAGGGCACGGCCGACGTGGCCCTCCCGGACGGCCGGCACGTGCGCACCCTCGGCCCCGGCGACGGCTTCGGGGAGCTCGCGCTCATCTTCGGGACGCCGCGCACGGCGACGGTCACGGCGAAGGGCCCACTGGTCGTCGGAGTGCTCGGACGGTCTGATTTCGCGGCGCTTGTAACTGCGTCAGGCGAAACGATGGGTGAATTCCGCCGCAGGACGGGCCATTATGTCGGGGCTGGCCTTGGCGGGGCCGTTGGGGGAGCGTAGGTGGACTGTTGGACCTGTGAGCGCCCGGCACTCGCGGCATGCCGGTTCTGTGGCCGCGGCGCCTGCCGGGAGCACGCGCGGAGCCATCCCTTCGTCCTCGACGTCTTGCGTGGCACCCGGCATCAGGGGCTGCGGGCCCTCGTCGTGGAGGACGCCGTCCATTGCGGCGTCTGCCGGCCCCGGAGCGAGCCGGTCGACATGCCCGAGCTGGAATAGGGGAGGCGCAGTGGGGAACGTCATCCAGAGCACGTAGCGGGCGTGCCGGCGTGTATCGAGCGGCAGGTCCGCTCGGCGCAGGCTCCCTTCAACACACACGCGGAGAAAAAGGAGCAACGGCGATGGCTAGCAAGAACCTTGGCGCGGTGATCCAGCGGGCGATCAGCGACGGGGCGTTCCGTCGCCAGCTTCAGGCCGACCCGGCCGCGGCGCTCCGCGGCTTCAACCTGACACCCGACGAGATCGCGGCGGTCCGGAGCGGCGACTCGAGCCGGCTCATGTCGCTCGGTGTCGACTCGCGGATGAGCAAAGCATTCACCGTCGGCGGCGCGGCACTCGAGAACCCGTCGCGCGCCGCGCTGAGCGACGTCTCGGGCAACACCTCGAGCGCGCTCACGGGCGACAACACCTCGGGTGCTCGCGAGGGCCTCGCCAGCGACCAGACCACCGGTGCGCGCGCCGCATCGAGCGACGGTCAGAACTCCGGCGCTCCGGCCTCAGGAGCTCGCGCCACGATCAGCGACGGCCAGACCAGCGGCTCGGTGCACGAGGGTGCGCGGGCCAGCGTCTCGGCCCCACAGGGCGACGCGTACCGCGCCGTCAACGACCCGGACAGCAGCGGTGGCTCGCGCGCCGCGATCGGCGACCCGACGGCCGCCGGCACGCACTCGAGCATCACCGCCCCACAGGGCGACGCGTATCGCGCCGTCAACGACCCGGACAGCACCGCTGGCTCGCGCGCCGCGATCGCCGACCCGACGGCCGCCGGCACGCACTCGAGCATCACCGCCCCGCAGGGCGACGCGTACCGCGCGGTCAACGACCCGGACAACACCAGCGGGACGCGCGAGTCGGTCTCGGCACCGCAGGGCGACGCGTACCGCCCGATCCACGACCCAGACAACGACTCGGTCGCAAGCCGGATGCAGGACACGAACACCGCCCTGCCGGGCAGCGACGTGCAGCACGACCCCGGCTTCGTCGACAGCCACAGCGCGTTCGTTCCAAGCGACTCGGCCGACGCGCAGCGCGAGCTGCTCGACGCCCAGCACCACGGCGACGCCCTTGGCGACACCGGCCACGGCATCAACTCCTAGACCAGCGCGCACCCTCCACGTCCGCGGAAGCGGCCCCCTCACCGGGGCCGCTTTCGTTTGCTCCTAGTAGCGGATGTCGCCCTGCAGGACGGCGCGGTCCTTCAGGGCGAGGTTGCGGCGGCCGATCTTGATCGCGCCGCGCTTCTCGAGGTCGGCGAGGACGCGGTTCACCGACACGCGGGTCGCTCCGACGAAGCCGGCGAGATCCTCCTGGGTCATGTCGATCTGATCCGTGCCCGAGGCTTCCGCGAGATCCAGCAGGCACTTCGCGACCCTCCCCGGGAGGTCCAGGAACACGAGGTCTTCCACGTGGCCGGTGCTCCGGCGGACGGTCTTCACCAGGAGCGCCAGCATCCGGCGCATCGCGTCAGGGTTCCGCTCGAGCGTCCCGATGAATTCCTGCCGCGCGAGTGCCAGCGTGTGGGTCTCGGTGATCGCCGTCACCGTGGCGGATCGCGGGCCGTCGTCGAACAGCGCGAGCTCGCCGAAGACGTCACCGCCGCGCTCGAGCGCGACCACGACCTCGCGGCCCTGCTCGTCCGGCACGCTGACCTTCACGGTGCCCGAGGTGATCAGGAAGACCTGCCCGGCCGGGTCGTCGTTGTGGAAGATGACCTCGTCCCGTGCGAAGTGCCGCGGGCGCATCTTGCCGGCCAAGGCCAGCCGGTCCGCTGGGCTGAGACAGGCGAAGAGCGGGCTTTCACCCAGGTAGTCGGCGACCGCAGCGGTATCCACGTGCGCTGAATAGTGCGTCTGGGGTCAAGGCATCGCCTGACGCACTCAGACCGTTACACGGAGCAATGGCCGAGCGCGTCCCAGCGAGCGGTACCGCTTGGGCGCCGCCGCGATGCTGCCATCAACGAAACGCGAATGGGGGCCGACATGAACACGTTCCTCAAGGACCTCGGTGAGGCGCTCGCGTGGATCTGGATGACGCCGGACGGGGCCTGTCTGCTGCTCGACGGTCGCCGCGAGGGTGCCTACGCGGTGGTCGACATCTCGCTCGCAACGCAGCCGGCGCGCATCGCCGCGTAGACCGCCTCGCGCCCCGCTATGGGTGAGAGCTCACCGCTGGCCAGCGAGCTCCAGGAACCGCGGCTTCACCTCGGTCATCGTCCGTTCGATCGTCTCGCGGTCGTAGGGCGGGGACATCCCGAACAGGAAGCCTTTCACGCCGATCCGGTGGTACTCGACGAGCTTCTTCGCGATCTCGTCCGGTGACCCCAGGACCGCCGGCCGGTTCGGCGCCTCGACCTTGTTCCGCGTCGCGACCTCGCGCATGCGCTTGTCGACGTCGTTGAGGTCGTCGCGGACAAGGATGCCGCCGCCGCCGGTCGGGGCGATCTCGTTGTAGTCGCGGCCCACGTCCGCGCAGTGCTTCTTCAGCACCTCGAGTTTGTGCTTGATCACATCGGGTGTGCCGAAGCCGTGCCACCAGTCGGCGTAGCGCGCGGTGATCTTCAGCGTTACCTGCTCGCCGCCACCGCCGATGAGGATCGGCAGGCGCTTCTGGACCGGGCGGGTACCCAGCGTCGCGTCCTCGAGCTGGTAGTACTTGCCGTGGTACGTCATCGTGCCCTCGTCGAGCAGGACGCGGTTGATGCGTGTCGCCTCACGTAGCTTCGCGAGCCGGATCGCGGGCGTGTCGAAGTCGATCCCATACATCTTGTGCTCGTGCTCGTTCCAGGCCGCGCCGATGCCGAGCACCGCGCGGCCGTGGCTGATGTTGTCGAGGGTCGATGCCATGTTCGCGAGCACGGCGGGGTAGCGATACGTGTTTCCACTGACGAGCATCCCGATGAGCGGCTTCGTGGTGATCGCCGCGAGTGCGGGCAGGATCTGCCAGCCCTCGAGGTTCGGCCCCGTGATGTCGCCCATCAGCGGCACGAAGTGGTCCCAGGTCATGAGGACGTCCCACCCGGCCTGCTCGGCGAGGAGCGCGGCGTCGCGCATCTCGTCCCAGGTCGTGTACTGCGGATGGAGCTGAAGACCGAAGAACGTCATGAGCTGCCTCCGAGCGTATAGTGCGGACTCCGATGGCGCTCACGAAGGATCGCACCGACGTCGCCCAGGTCCTCGCCGACACGAAAAAGCACGTCCTCGTCAACTGGTCGGCGCAGGGAAATAGTTCGCCGCTCGTCATCACCGGGGCCGAGGGCGTGTGGCTCCACTCGGGTGACCGCCGGATCCTCGATTTCAGCTCCGAGCTGGTGAACTCCAACCTCGGGCACGGCCATCCACGTGTGGTCCGCGCGATCCAGGAGCAGGCGGCGATCCTCAACTACGTCACGCCGGCGTTCACGACCGAGGCGCAAGCGACCCTCGCGCGCATGCTCGCGGACGTGACGCCCGGCGACCTGACCCGGACGATCTTCACGACGGGCGGCACCGAGGCCAACGAGAACGCCATCAAGCTCGCTCGCCTCGCGACCGGCCGGCACAAGATCCTCACCCAGTGGCGCAGCTTCCATGGCCAGACGCAGGGCGCGATGACGCTCGGCGGCGACAACCGTCGTTGGGCCAATGAGCCCGGCATCACCGGCGTGGTCCATTTCCTGAATCCCGATCCCTACCGCTCGCTCTTCGGCGACGACGCGCAGAAGGCGCTCGCGCACGTCGAGGAGGTCATCTGGTACGAGGGTCCGCAGTACATCGCGGCGATCCTGGTGGAGCCGATCGTCGGCACATCTGGCCTGCTCGTGCCGCCGGATGGATTCCTTCAGGGCCTGCGGACCCTATGCGACAAGCACGGCATCCTCCTCGTGTTCGACGAGGTCATGACCGGGTTCGGCCGGACCGGGAAGTGGTTCGCCGCGGAGCACTGGAACGTGGCGCCGGACATCATGACCTTCGCGAAGGGCGTGACCTCGGGCTACGTCCCGCTCGGCGGCGCGATCGTGAACGAGCGCGTCGCGAAGCACTTCGACCAGAACGTCTACTGGGGCGGGTTGACCTACAGCGGTCACGCCCTCGCGTGCGCCGCCGGCATCGCGACGCTTGAGACGTACGAGAGCGAGGGATTGATCGGGAACTCCGACAAGATGGGCGACCTCCTCGGCCGCGAGCTCAAGGCGCTCGCCCAGAAGCATCCGTCGATCGGCGACGTCCGCGGGCGCGGACTCTTCTGGGGTATCGAGCTCGTGAAGGACCGCGGCACCAAGGAGATGCTCGAGCAGTGGAACGGTCCCTCGAGCGCGCTCGCGAACGCGCTCAAGGCCGCGCTGTTCAAGCGCGACGTGTATGTCTTCTGCCGCTGGAACATGCTGTTCGTCGCGCCTCCGCTCATCGTGACCGAAGACGAGCTGCGCATCGGCATCCGCGCCATCGATGAAGCGCTCGAGATCGCCGACCGCTACGCCAGCACGGGGAAGCTCGAATAGCCGCCAGCGCCTCGCGGGTCCACTGGGGCATCAACCTGCCGGCACAGCACACCACCTGGCCCGAGCTCCGGGACACCGCGCTCCTCGTGGACCGCCTCGGCTTCGACTCGCTCTTCACCTGGGACCACTTCGTGCCGCTCGACGGCGATCCGAAGGGACCGATGTTCGAGGCCTGGGAGCTGCTGGCAGCGTGGGCGGCGGTGACGAAGACGGTGCGCCTGGGGACGCTCGTCACCGGAAACACGTACCGGCACCCGCCCGTGCTCGCGAAAATGGCGGCGACGTTGGATCACGTGTCCGAGGGCCGCGCGATCCTCGGCCTCGGCGCCGCATGGCACGAGGCCGAGCACGCGATGTACGGCATCCCGTTCCCGAGCACGGGTGGCCGCCTCGCGCGGATGGACGAGGCTGCGCGCGTGCTCCGAATGCTGCTCGATGACCGCTCCTCCTCCTTTGAGGGCAAGCACTACCGGTTGAAGGACGCGGTCGCCGAGCCGAAGCCGGTGCAGAAGCGCCTGCCGATCCTCATCGGCGGTGGCGGCGAGCAGAAGACCCTACGGACCGTCGCGCGCTATGCCGACTACTGGCACGGCCACGGTGACCCCGCGGTGATCCGGCACAAGCTCGACGTGCTCGCGGCGCACTGCGCCGAGATCGGGCGCGACGTCGCGGAGATCACGCCGCTCACGACGGTCCGGCCGGACCTGATCCTGCGTGACCGGAGGGCCGACGTCGAGGCGCAGCTCGAGCGCGTCCGGGTCCGCTCCCGCGCCACGGAGCCGCTCGCGATGAATGAGATCCACACGGTCGACGCGCTCGTGGAACGCTGCGCCGCGCTTTGGGCCGCAGGAGCACGCGGCTTCATCCTGTACGTCAAGGCGCCGTTCGACCACGAGACGATCGAGCGCATCGCGAACGAGGCCCGGCCGCGGCTCGAGGAGGTGATCGCATGACGACCGCCGTTCGCGCGACCACGCTCATCGACGGAACGGGCGCGGACCCGTCGCGCGGACGGTTCATCGTCATCGAGGATGGCGTGATCACCAGGGTCGCCTCGGACGCGCCGAAGGGCGCCGAGATCATCGACACGGGTGATCTGACGATCCTTCCCGGGCTCATCGACTGCCACGTCCATCTCGCCGTAAGCCAGTGGAACCTGGAGCAGCGCCTATCGACCCCGAACAGTCTGAACGTCGCCATGGCTCTGGTGAACTCGCGCACGACCCTCGAGGCAGGCTTCACGACGGTTCGCGACGCGGGCTTCACGACGCGCGGTGTGAAGATGGCCGTCGACCGCGGGATCTTTCCGGGGCCCCGCATGCGCATCGCGGTCGCGCCTCTCTCGCAGACGGGCGGTCATGGTGACTCGGTGATGCCATCCGGGGTGAACACCTGGCCCGCTGATCCCGAGAGGCCCTACGGCGTCGTCGACGGCGTGGACAGCGCGCGGCGCGTGACCCGCGAAATGCTGCGCGCCGGCGCGGACCAGATCAAGGTCATGACCTCAGGTGGGGTCATGTCCCCGAACGACGAGCCGACGGCGACCGGGTTCTCGCCCGAGGAGATCGCGGCCATCGTGTACGAGGCGCACGCCGCGGGCAAGACGGTGATGTCGCATGCGCAAGCGACCCAGGGCATCAAGAACGCCGTGTTCGCGGGCATCGAGTCGATCGAGCACGGCATCTACCTCGACGAGGAGGCGTGCGCGGAAATGAAGAGACGCGGCACGTACCTCGTGGCCACGCTCATCGCGCCCATGTGGGTGCTTCGCCGCGCGGAGAAGGATCCGTCAGCGGTGCCGCCGTATGCGGTGCGAAAGTCCAAGGAGGTCATCGATGCCCATCGGCAGTCGTTCCGGATGGCCGTCGAGTCCGGCGTCAAGATCGCTATGGGCACCGACACTGGTGTGGGGCCGCACGGCACGAACGCCGAGGAGCTCGCGGTCATGGTCGAGAACGGGATGACCCCGATGCAGGCGATCGTGGCCACGACGAAGACCGCCGCGGAGTGTGCGCGCGTCGACACGCTCGTCGGCACCATCGCGGCCGGCAAGCGCGCCGACATCATCGGCGTACGCGGCGATCCGCTCGCGAACATCGGCCTGTTCAAGGACCCGGCGTCCGTCGCGTTCGTGATGAAGGACGGCGCTATTCACAAGCGGCCGTGAAGAAGTGGGAGCCGCCCGCCGGCTGGAAGCGGGTCACGACGCTCGAGACGCACGCGGCGGGCGAGCCGCTGCGCATCGTCACCGGTGGCCTCGATCCGATCCCGGGAAAGACGATCCTCGAGAAGCGCCGCTACGCGCGCGAGCATCTCGACGGGCTGCGCCGGTCGATCGTGTTCGAGCCGCGCGGCCATGCAGACATGTACGGCGCGATCCTCACCGAGCCCGTCACGCCCGACGGCGATCTTGGTGTGCTGTTCATGCACAACGAGGGCTGGAGCACGATGTGCGGTCACGGCATCATCGCGCTCACCACGGCGCTCCTGGAGACGGGTGAGCGCGCGGGCGATGTCATCCGCTACGACGCACCGCCCGGCCGCGTGACCGCGACGGCCGTCCGAGACGGCGACCGGGTCCGTGAGGTCGCGTTCGAGAATGTGCCCTCGTTCGCCGCCGCGCTGGATGAGACAGTGCGGGTGGAGGGCATCGGTGAGGTCCGGTACGACCTCGCCTTCGGTGGCGCCTTCTACGCCTTCGTCGACGCCGACGCGCTCGGCGTGCCGCTCGACGCGAGCGGCTTCCGCCACTGCATCGAGGTGGGGATGCGGATCAAGCGTGCGGTGATGGCGAACCGCGAGGTGCGGCACCCCGAGGCACCTGACTCCGCCGACCTCTCCTTCCTCTACGGGACGATCCTCACCGGCCGGGCGCACGAGCCGGGCGCCGACTCACGGAACGTGTGCGTGTTCGCCGAGGGCGAGGTGGACCGCTCGCCGACGGGCACCGGCGTGAGCGCCCGCGTCGCCATCGAGCACGCCCGCGGAAGGCTGCGCGACGGTGCGACGTTCACCGTGGAGAGCATCATCGGGACCCGCTTCCGCGGTCGCGTGCTGCGGGAGGCGAAGGTCGGGCCACACGCCGCGGTCGTCTCGGAGGTCGCGGGCTCGGCGTGGGTCGTCGGGCGCTCGGAGCTCTGGATCGCGCCGAACGATCCGCTTCGCGAAGGGTTCGTCCTTCGCTAGACGGGGATCAGGTGCCCGCTCTCCAAGAAGTAGGCCCAGCCGTCCATGTCGGGCGGCGCGATCCCGAGCTGAGTCAGGATGGCTGCGATCTGCGCGCGATGCTCGGTGCCGTGGTTGACCGCCTGCAGCATGAAGAGCGCTACGGGGATCCACCAGGTGCCCGGCGGGTCATTGCCGGTCACCTGGACCCTCCGATCCTGGTCGCCGCGCATCGCGGATCGCTCGAGCTCCGCGTTGCCGCGGTCGAGCCGCGCTGCGAGGGCCTCGAAGCCAGGGAACGGATCCTCCGGAAGACGCTCGGGCCGTTCCGTGTCCAGGAGCCGCGCCGTGTAGCTCACCTGGCCGTTCGCGAGATGGACGAGGGTGCGGCCGATGCTTCCGTACGTACCGGTCGCCGTCGCCCCCAGCTGCTCGGGCGTGAGCGTCCGGCAGGCCTCGAGCAGCCGCTGATTCATCATCGTGTTGTGCTTGAAGAACTCGACCAGCAGCTCCGGGGTGTTCACCCTGTCCCCCCCGCGAGCGCCGTGAGCCCCTTGAGCTTGGGGATGATGTCCTTCCCGTAGGCCTCGAGCTGTTCCTCCTCATCGCCGCTCATCAGGTAGAGGTTGAACTGCGTCATGCCGGCCTCCGCGAGCGCGTGGAGCTTCTCGATCTGCTCGCTCACGTCGCCCGTCACGCAGAAGCGATCCACCGACTCGTCGTCCACAAAGCCGGCGTTCGACGATCCGGACTCGGCGTGGTGCTTGTAGTCGTAGCCCGGCCGGTCGCGCACGTAGCGCGTGAGGTCCGCCGGCAGCCCCTGCTCGCCGTACCGGCGGACGAGGTCCACCACGTGGTTGCTCACGAGGGCGGGGAACCAACGGACCCGCTCGCGGACGTCACTCTTCCGCCCGATATGCGCGGGCGCCGCGACCATCACCTGCACATCCTGCGGATCGCGCGTGGCCGCGCGCGCACCGTCGCGGAGCAGCCCCACGCACCACCCGACCAGGCTCGGGTCGGCGAGCTGGATCACGGCGCCGTCGGCGATGCGGCCGGTGACCGCGAGCGCCTTCGGGCCGTACCCCGCGATCCACACCGGCAGGTCGTAGGGCTCGGCCCAATCGAACACGAGATCGGTGCCGTCGTACGTCACCGTGCGGCCCTCACAGAGATCGCGGATCGCGACGGTCGCCGCCTCGAGATCGTCGAGCGTGGTCGGCTTCTTCCCGAGGACGCGGCGCGCCGAATCGCCGCGGCCGATGCCGAGGTCCATGCGGCCCTTCGAGAGGATCTGGAGCACCGCGAGCGCGCTCGCGGTGACCGAGGGCTCGCGGGTCGCGGGGTTCGTGACGCAGGTCCCGAGCCGGAGCTTCGTGCTGTTCT
The DNA here is from genome assembly GCA_038227105.1 of Candidatus Limnocylindria bacterium. Classification (GTDB taxonomy): domain Bacteria; phylum Chloroflexota; class Limnocylindria; order P2-11E; family P2-11E; genus UBA4735. The sequence continues at coordinate 26,192 of JBBRQB010000002.1, forward strand.
GCGCCATCAGCGTCAGCAGCACGTACGGCTCCTTCCAGAGGACGTGGCTGTCGAAGACCCAGCCGTGCGTGAAGCCCGCGTGCTCGGCGAGCTTCGTCAGCGAGACGACGCGCTCGAGCGAGTGGTCCGGCTTGAGCGTGAACCCGAAGTCCATGAGGCGCTGAGTTTAGGGAGAGTCGTCCCCGGCGGGCGGGTCAGCTGCGCTCCACGCCACCGTCCGCTCCGCCGTGACCTTGACGACGAGGTTGTCGAACAACGGGAGGTCGTCGTACTGCGGGTACTTGGCCGTCAGCAGGATGAGCGCCTCATCGCGCTCCTGCCCGTCCGCGAGGAGCTCGGCGGGTCCCTCGACCAGCACGTACGCGAGCTGCCGCCAATCCTCGCTCCAGCGATCGACGACGAACGCCGCGCGCCCGGTGTCGATGACGTTGCGCACGCGACGAAGCAGCGTCGTGCGCTTGGGCTTCGAGTCGATCGCCGAATACAGCACCGGCGGCACCCACGCGAAGCACACCGGGACCACATGCGGTCGGCCATCGCCGCTCGCGGTCGCCAGATGGCCGACGCGCGCCGTCGCGAGCAGATCGTTGTCGCGCATCGCGCCACGCTATCAGCGACACTTCGGACATGCCCAACGTCACGCTCATCCCCATCGATGGACTTCCCGAGATCAAGCCGGGCGATGATCTCGTCGCGATGCTGCTTGCCGCGCTGAAGGCATCGGGTGGATCGCTCCAGCAGGGCGACGTGCTCGCGCTCGCACAGAAGGTCGTGTCGAAAGCCGAGGGCCGGATCCGCAAGCTCGCCGACGTCGTCGCCGGCCCGGAGGCCGAACGTATGGCCGCGGAGTCGGGCAAAGACGCCAAGAGCCTTCAGGTAGTGCTGGACGAGACCGCGCGGATCGTCCGCTGGCAGCGTGGCGTTCTCATCGTCGAAACGAAGCACGGCTTCGTCTGTGCGAACGCGGGCGTGGATCACTCGAACGCCGGCGCGCCGGACACGTTGATCCTTCTGCCGGTGGATCCCGATGGATCGGCCAGGCGCATCCGGGAGCGGATCAAGGGCGAGGCGGGGGTCGACGTGCCGGTCATCATCACCGACACGTTCGGGCGGGCCTGGCGCGAAGGTCACGTGAACGTCGCGATCGGCATCAGCGGCCTGCCCGCCCTGCGCCGCTACATCGGCGAGTTCGACCCCGACGGCTACGAGATGCGCGTGACCGAGATCGCCATCGCGGACGAGATCGCGGCCGCGACCGAGCTCGTGATGGGGAAGCTCGACCGCCGGCCCGCTGCCATCGTGCGCGGTCTGCCGCTGCCCGCCGACGGCAGCGAGACCGCACATACGTACGTGCGACCGCACGACCGGGACATGTTCCGCTAGCAGTACCGTTCCCTCAGCGTTCACCTCTCGCGCGCCGATCCACACGAGGCGTCGATATGGGCTCAGCGTTTCATCGAACGAGCGGACAGCGGACAGTTGCACGCCGCTCGCCCCTCGTTGTCACTGACTGGAGACTTCCCCTCGACCCACCGCTGACTCGATAGTGCGAAGGCATGGGAAGGGTCGCGCGCGCGACGCTGGTCGCGCTGCTTTCGCTCGCCGCGCTCGCGCAACCGCTCGCCATCAGGGCTGCTGCGGACACGGTCGCATACCCGGGCATGGCCTGGCTGCCTGCCGCGACTGGCAACTACGACGTCGGCCGTCGCGGTAGCCCGGTCAGCTTCATCGTGATCCACGACACCGAGATCAACTACGTGTCCACGCTGCGGGCGTTCCAGAATCCGGCCTCGCGGCGGAGCGCGCACTACGTGATCAGCGGCAACGGCGCGGTGACGCAGATGGTCCCGGAGTCCGATACCGCCTGGCACGCGGGCAACTACGCCTACAACCTGCGGTCCATCGGTATCGAGCACGAGCTCGATCGGGTGACCAACCCGTTCTTCACCGAGGCCGAGTACCAGGCGTCGGCCGCACTGGTCTGCGCGATCGCGTCGCGCTACGGGATCCAGATCGACCGGGCCCACATCTTCGGCCACAGCGAAGTCCCGCTCGCCACGCATACCGACCCCGGACCGACGTGGAACTGGCCGCACTACATGTGGCTGTTGTCCCAGTGCGCGGATCCGCACAGCATGCTGTCGAGCTTCCACTCCGCGTTCGCTGGACAGTCGGTGCCTGACGCCATCGCCGCGGGCACGGTCGGGAACGTGACGCTCACGATCCGGAACACGGGCACGCGAGCGTGGGTGCGCGGCACTGCGACCGAGGCGCGGCTGGGGATCCCGCGCGACGATCGGGTCTACGCGACCGCGGTGACACCCGCGGTCTGGCTCATGCCGACGCGGCCCGCGGCCCAGACCGAGGCGGTCGTGCCGCCCGGCAGTGTCGCCACGTTCACGTTCCCGGTCGGCGGGTCGCGCGCCGGCGTCTACCGGATCCCGCTGCGCCCCGTGATCGATGGTCTCCTCTGGCTCGAAGACCAGGGCATGTTCGTCGATGTGACCGTCCGCTAGATACCAGGAGACCCCGACCATCGTCAGCCGGGGTCTCCTCGTCGTTCGTGGGGGTCGGACGGCTCTAGTAGCGGGCTCCGCGCGAGGCCGACGGCCGGACCTGCTCGAAGCACGAGCTGCAGTAGACCGGCTTGTCGCCGCGGGGCTGGAACGGAACGCGCGCCTCACCGCCGCAGTTGCTGCACGTCGCGGTGAAGAACTCGCGCGGGCCACCCATGCCACGGCCGCCACCGGCGGCGTCGCCACCACTCGCGCCGCCGCCGGACGACCGGCGCGCCGCGCGGCACGACGGGCAACGGCCCGGCTCGTTCACGAGACCGCGGGACTGGTAGAACTCCTGCTCCCCGCCGGTCCAGATGAATTCCTGACTGCAGTCCTTGCAGGTCAGGGTCTTGTCAGAGAAGCTCACAGTGAAGCTTCCTCCCTTTCTGTGCTGGCTCTCGAGCCTCGCTCGGTCTCGGGAGGACTGCCTCACTCGACGCTCGCGTTGGGGACTCTTGCAGCCGCTACCCTCCTGTGGAGGGCGGGGAGAAAGTAGCAGAGGGGCTGTCGGGCGAAAAGACCTCGCCCAGCCAATCGTCGTACCACTGGCCACTGCGGAAGACGTAGCGCTTCATGAGGCCCATCTGCGTGTAGCCGGCCTTCTCGTTGCCGCGCCGGCTTCCCCGGTTGCGGAGCGAGATCCAGTTGTGGACGCGCCGCAGGCCGAGCTCCCGCCACGCGAACTCCGTCCGGAGGCGGATCGCCTCGCTCGCGATGCCCTTGCCGTAGAGGTCGTGGCGGCCGATGAAGATGCCGCTCTCGCCATCACGGGCGATCCAGTCGATCCCGAAGATCCCGGTGAAGCCGACGGTCTCGTCGCCGTACGCGATCGACCACGTGATGCTCGTGGTCGAGTCGGCGTCCTTCTTGTGGCGCTCCTCGAACGCCTCATCCCGGACGTCGGCGATGCGGCCGCCCCAGAAACGCGACGTCTCGGGCTCCAGCATCCAGCGCACGAACGTCTTGTGATCCTCGAGCGTCGGCGTGCGCAGCGAGATGCCGTTCGCGCCGACGATCCTGGGTCCGAACATCTCTAGAGGGCCTTTTCGTCGCCGAGCGGCGGATACTCGCGCTCGTTCGGCCAGCGCTCGTTCCAAGTCGGGAGCTCCATCTGGTAGAGGTACTGATCGACGTACGCGCCGTCACGGTAGTAGACGGCATGCCCATGGCCGAAACGCTCGTAGCCGAGCTTCTCGAGGATGCGCTGTCGCCCGATGTCATCCGCGGCGATGCCGTCGACGACCGCCATGCGGAGGTTCATGAAGTCGAAGATCCAGCGGTGCAGCGCGAGCGCGGCGTCCCAGCCGTACCCCTTGCGCTCGTGATCCGGATCGATGACCAGCTGATGGAGGATCACCTTGTCCGAGTGCGGCGCACCCTCGAAGCTGAGACGGACATAGCCGGCCAGCGAGTCACCGGCACCGCCGGCGCCGCCAGCATCAATGGACCACAGCACCGACGTCTTCTCCTTCGCCTGCTCGGCCCAACGCTCCTTCCAGGTCTCCGTCGCGGCCGGCTCGTGCCAGCGGCCGATCGGTCCGGCGCGGCGGACACGCATGTCGGCCGCCCAGCGCTTGTGCGCATCGAGGTCCGCGTCCCTTGGCAGGCGCAGCGTCGTCTTCGTGCCGCGCACCACTCCACCGAACATGCGGCGAGTCTACGAAGTCGCGGCAGCGGGGAGATGGATCGCGAACTCGGCGCCGCCGCCCGGCGCGTTGCGCGCCTGGATCGAGCCACCGTGCGCCTGCGCGATCGCCTGCGCGATCGCGAGGCCGAGACCCGCACCGCTGCGGGCTTGCGCGTTGTCACCGCGCCAGAACCGCGAGAAAAGCCGGCGCTCGGTCCCCGGCAGCAGGCCGGTCCCCTGATCGCGGACCCGCACCACGACCTCGCCCTGCTGCTGCTCGCCATCGACGCTCACCGTGGCGCCGCGGGGCGAGTGCTTCACCGCGTTGTCCAGCACGTTGATGAAGAGCTGCGAGAGCCGGTCGGGATCGCCGATGACCGGCAGCGCGTCGGCATGGACGTCGAACGCGACGCCCGCCTCTCTTGCCTGGACGTCCAGCGCGGCGACCGCGCCGCGGAGCAGCTCCGAGGCGCCGACGGATTCGCGCGCGAGCAGCTGCACGCCGGCCTCGAGCTTCGCGACCTGCAGAAGTCCCTCGACCATCCGAACGAGACGGCGCGATTCACGCTGGATGATCTCCGCGGCGCGCGGGATGCCCTCGTCGCGCGCTTCGCCGTCGACGATCGCCTGCGCGAACCCGTGGATCGACGTCAGCGGCGTTCGCAGCTCGTGCGAGATGTCGGCGAGGAACGCCTGCTCGCTCGCGCGCGCCCGCTCGATCTCGATAGCCATCTCGTTGAACGCCGCACCGAGCTCGCGCACCTCGTACGGCCCGGCGACCGTGACGCGCGCGCGGTGGTCGGTCGCGAACGCGCGGACCCCGCCGACAAGCCGCCGCAGCGGCCGCGTGATGGTGCGCGAGAGCAGACCGGCGACGACGAGCGCGAAACCGGCGGAGATGACGCCGGCGATCACGAGCGACGGCAGGAGCGCCCGGATCACGTCCGCGTACACGGCGCGCGGCCGCGCGACGACGACGAAGCCCTGGCCGCCCGCGCCGAGCGACGGGGTGCGCAGCTGCTGCTGCGCGAAGATCCAGACCACTCCGCTCGTATCGGTGAACTGTCCGATCCCCGTCGCGTCGGGCAGCGGCAGCCGGGTGTTGAGGAGCGTGCCTTCGGTGTCGATGAGCACCCGTCGTTGCGCGTTATTCGTCTGCGGGTTGCTGCCGGGGCTCACGATCAAGAGGCGAGCGTTGGCTGACTGGACCTGATCCTCGATCGACTGGAGGGCGTCGCGCGGTGCCTGTCCGTTCCGAACCGCCGTCTGGATCGCGGTCTGCAGCGGTGCCGCCAGCTCCTGGAGGCGGATGTGGGCGACATCGTTCTCGTACTTGAAGAGGAGGCCGCCGATCGCGAGCCCCGCCACGATCAGACCGACCGATACGACCGCGAGGTAGGAGAGGAACAGACGGCCGCCGACGCCGCGGAACGGTCTCACGTGCTCGACCCCGGTGGCACCAGCTTGTAGCCAACGCCCCAGACAGTCTCGATCTTCGCGTTCATCCCGCTCAGCTTGTCGCGCAGCTGCTTCACGTGGACATCGACCGTGCGCGTCTCGCCGGGATACGCGAAGCCCCACACGTTCTCGAGGAGCTTGTCGCGCGTCAGCACGATGCCCGGCTGGCGGCAGAACGCCTGCAGCAGCTCGAACTCCTTGGCGCGCAGCGAGACCGGCAGCCCGGCGACCACGACCTCGTGGCGGGCGGGATCGAGCGTGAGGTTGCCGATCTCGAGTGGTCGTGTGCCGCTGCTGCCCGTTGCGCGCCGGATGACCGCATGGACGCGGGCCACGAGCTCGCGCGGGTTGAACGGCTTGGTGAGGTAATCGTCGAGCCCCGCGTCGAGGCCGGCGACCTTCTGGACGTCCTCGGCTCGCGCGGTCAGTGCGATGACCGGCGAGTCGTGCAGGCGCCGCAGCTCCGCGAAGAGGGCGAGGCCGTCGGCGTCGGGGAGGCCGAGATCGAGGATCACGCACGCGGGTGCCGCCTGCGCGAACGCGACGCGCGCCGCGGCAGCGGTCGGGCACAGCTCCACGACGAAGCCGGCATTCTTCAGATACAGGCTGACGAGCTCGGCGACCGAGCCATCATCCTCGACGACAACGACGCGCGTCCCGCTCATCCTTCGAATGCTAGTGTCCGCGCGTTGCCTGAACGCCCGCTCGTCCTCGCGACGATCCTCGCGCACCCGGACGACGAGACGTTCGGTGTCGGCGGCACTCTCATCAGATACACCGACGCCGGCATCCTGTGTCACAGCCTCTCCCTGACCCGCGGCGAGGCCGGCCAGAGCGGGGTCGCCGGCGCCCCGCCGATCGTGCCGGAGCGCCTGGGCCAGATCCGCGCGGCCGAGCTCGCGGAGTCCGGCCGGCGCATGGGCATCGCGTCGACGACCGCATTCACGTATCCCGATGGCAAGCTCGCGGACGCGCCGGCCGATGACGTCATCCGCGACATCGTCCGCTGGCTCCGCTCGGCGCGTCCGGATGTCGTCATCACCTGGGGGCCGGACGGCGGCTATGGGCATTCGGATCACATCGCGGCCGGGGAGCTGGCCCTGCGCGCGATCGCGCTCGCCGGTGTTGCACGGCACGAGCCTGAGCTGGGGGAGCACGTCCACGTGCGGCGCGGCTACCGGATGGTCGCAGCCGCCGAGCTGTTCGACCGTCTGCGCGAGCTCACTCCCGACTTCGCGGCGTACATGGATACGCTGCCGGTCAAACCGATGCGCTGGGAGCGGGCGACCCTCGGCGCCGCGATCGACATCCGTGCTGTCGCCGATCGGAAGTGGCACGCGATGCTCGCGCACGCCACACAGCAGCAGGACCTCGATCGCTTCGCGGGCCTGCGCGATCAGATCGATTTCATCGGGAGCGAGGAGACGTTCATCCGGGCATTCCCGGATCCCGGTGGTCCGCCGCTCGAGACCGACCTCTTTGCCGCGTTGCGGGAGCCGGCTACGCCGTAACGACCGCCAGGGGATGCATGAGCGCGTCGGCGACCGCATGGACCTGATTGGCCGACGCGACCCAGCGCGGCGAGCGGTCCCTGATCTCGTGCGCGAGCGCGCTGATGCCGCACACGACCGGCACGGTCGAGCTCGCGCAGTCGTTACCCGACCCGCGCTCGAGCAGCACGTACGCATCGACGGTCGTCCGGATGTGCCCGCCGCCTGAGATGTCGCTGCGCACGCGCGCAGCATGATCACGTGCGCGTCGCGATGGCGACACCGCGAGGTGATGCATCCCCTGCGGCTCGACGCGGTGCCAGCCGTCGCGGTAGCAACCGAAGTGCGCGTCCTCGCTGAGCGGTTCGATCACGAAGATGCCGGACGGTCCGACGACGACGAGCGGGACGACATCGGATCCGTCGTGCGGGGTGTACTCGGTCAGCACGACGTACTCGGGGCCGAGCTCGTGCATCAGTCCGCCCGCGACCCGCTCAGCGAGCTGCCCGCCGCTTCGCGCGCCGAACGCGCGCGCACACTCGCGGATGGCGAGGATCAGCGGCGGGATCATGAGCACAGCGCTGTACGGTCCGGCCAGCTCGTTCGCCACGGCAGCAGTGCCGAGCGAGAGCGCCAGCCAGAAGCACGCGGCGCGCAGATTGCGGCGCCAGCGCACGGGTCGTGTCGCCCTGGAAGCAAGGATCGCCACTCCCCTCGGAGCCCTCCTGCATTCGCCGGTGAGACGGATGCGGGCTGATGGTCGTCCGTTCCGGTAACGACCACAAGTAGGACAGAGGTCCTACCCGCCGCCCCGCTAGCCTCAGCGGCATGACCCTCCGCTCCGAGATCGCCGAGCAGCCTGCCGTCATCCAGCGGCTCCTCGAGGCCGGCTGGCCCGAGGCCCGGACGCTGTCCCGGCCGCTCGCGGCGGCGGAGCACCTGACGATCGCCGCCCGCGGCTCGTCCGACAACGCGGCCACCTACGGGAAGTACCTCTTCGAGAGCCTCGCCGGCATCGTCACGGCGCTCGCGGCGCCGTCGCTCGTGACGCGCTACCGCACGCCGCCGAGCTTCGCTCGGGGTGCCGTGATCGGGATCTCGCAATCCGGCGCGGCCCCCGACGTGGCGGCGGTCGTCGCCGAGGCGCGGGCGGTACGCGCGCCCACGATCGCCATCACCAACAGCGCGCGGAGCCTCCTCGCGCGCACCGCGCAGGAGACGTTCCTCCTGCGCGCGGGCGTCGAGCGTTCGATCGCCGCCACGAAGACGTACACGGCGACATGCGTCGCGCTCGCGCTCCTCGCGGCGAATGCCGCGGAGTCGCGCGGCCGCAGCGCCCTGTCGCTCGCGGGACTCGTTGACAGCGTGACCGAGGCCGAGGCGATGGAGCGGGACGCCGACCGCATCGCGCGCAAGATCGGGCGCGCCCGCACGATCGTCGTGCTCGGGCGCGGCTACGAGTACGCGACCGCGCTCGAAGCGGCGTTGAAGGTGAAGGAGCTCGCCGGCGTGTGGGCCGAGCCATACTCGAGCGCGGACTTCGCGCACGGTCCGATCGCGCTGCTCGAGCCCGGGATCCCGGTCGTCCTCTTCGCGGCGCGTGGCGCCGCGAAGCACGAGGCACGCGCGATGGCACGGACGCTGAGCGGAAGGGGCGCGAAGGTCTACGCGGTGACGAACGATGCGGGGGTCGCCGAGCTGGCCGACGATGCGGTGCTGCTGCGCTCGCCGCTGTCGGAGGCGCTGACCCCGATCAGCTTCGCCGTCGTGGCGCAGCTCGTCGCGCTGTCGCTCGCGCGCCGGCGCGGCCGCGACGTGGAGCGCCCGCGCGGGCTTTCGAAGGTGACCCGGACGCGCTAGCGCGCGCCTTCGTTTTCCGCACCGGTTTGGTCGCGTCCTTGGATGACGTGCGCGCGGCGGCGGCTTTGCCGCCGCCGCGCGAAGCCCCTTCGACGACGAAGTCGACCCGGAGCTCGTAGCCGTAGACCGTCGCAAGACGGGCCAGCGAGCGGAGTGACGGCAGGTAGCGGGGATCTTCCATGCGGCGCAGCTGCGTTTGTGAGGTCCCGAGCTTGCGCGCGGCGGCACGCTCCGAGAGCCCGGCCGAGCGCCGGAGCTCGCTCACCGAGCGCGCGACGGCGCTCGCGAGTGGATCGGACGGCACCTGCACCGTCGCCTGGGCTGCGTCGCGCTGTGTGTCCCGCACCCGTAGATGGTATCGGCCAGCGGATGCACTGCGTACATAGGACGAACGTACTGTGGACGACGTTCGGAGTCGTTACCGATCCGCTTCCGCCGCGAACGCGTCGATCACGTCGCGCTTGTCCGGGTCGTAGGCGAACAGGATGACGCCCTCACAGCCGGCGTCCCGCGCCGCGCGCACCTGCTCGCGCACCAGATCGCGTTTTCCGGCGTACGCCATCAACCCGCCCCACATCGCGGTCGCCGGCGCGCTGTCTCGTGCGGCGCCAAGGAGCCGGCGCACCTCGGCGGTATCGGTCCGGTACGCCATCGGGCAGACCAGGTCGATGAGCCGTTCGGCCGCCCAGTCCGGCCAGCGCTGGAGCACGCGGTCCCGGGCCACCGGCGGATCGGGGAAGACCGCGGCCGAGATCACGATGCCGGGCCGGGCGGCGCGCACGCGTCGCGTCGTCTCGCGCACGAGCTCCGTGATCGCGGCGTGATCGCCGGGCGACGCCGCGTACGTCACCTGCGGGTAGCGGATGTAGTCGTGATGGAAGCCCTCGACGGGATAGCGCGTCACGATGTCCTCGAACACCGCGATCGTGTGGGCCCGCGCCGCTGCGTTCGTCGGGTCGATGTAGATGCCCTCCCAGTCCGAGCCGCCTGCGGGATCGAGGTACGTCACGCCGTCCGGCCGGAGCAGCCAGTCCGGATGCGCGTTGACGATGTGGCGACGAGAGCGTGGCAGCGCCTTTTCGGGGCTGGACCAGACGAAGGTGCCGTTCGCCCAGGCGTGGATCCGCACGCCGACGACCGCGCCGCCGCGCACGAGGTGCGCGAGTGGATCGAGCGTCGGATCCGCGAGGCCCTCCGCCCGCGGCTCGAGCTCGCTCGTGTAATAAGAGTCGCCGCGGCCGCGCACCTGCACGACGAGGTCGCGGATGTTCCAGCCGACGCTCTGGGCGAGCAGGTCTTCGATCGCCTCCCGCGTCGTGATGCGGTCGCGCACCACCCAGAGCGCCTTCGTCAGCATCAGGCGAGGTCCCGATACGTCGCGAGCCGGATGCCGTTCCGCTCGATGGCCGCGCGGATCTTCCGATCAGTGAGGGTCGCGAGCTCCGTCACGCGCAGCGCTGCATACGCCGACGAGCGCTCGAGCTCCGCGTCCGGCTCGCCGGGGTGACAACCGAGCTCGGTCACGCCATCGCCGATGCCGGCGAGGATGCGCTCGAGCGTCGCGACGTCGACGTGCCCGTCGTGCTGGAAGTCGCGGCGGTAGTGGTCGACGGTCGTCACGCCCGCCGCGCGAAGCCGGTCGCGCTGCGCGTCGTCGTGCGGCCGCACCGCGGCGCCGGTCTCCTGCGCGAGCGAAGCGATCGCCCACTCAAGGTCGGGCTCGTCGTGGAGCCAGTGATGCGTGTCGAGGTGTGTCGGCGCCCGACCGATCAGCTCGGCCGCGCGGGCGTGTTGCGCGCGGTACTCGATGAGCGCCTCGTCGCGCTGTGCGCGGCCCGTCCCCAGGAACGCGGCGGGCAGTCGCGGGAACGAGCCGTCGGGCTCGACGAGCGAGGGGATGCGCTTCGGGTCCGTGACCGGTCGCGCGTAGGTCAGCGTCAGGTGCACGCCGACATCGAGCGAAGGTGTCGCGCGCGCGATGCGCGCGGCATCCTCGGCCGCGGGTGCGCTGACCATGATCGTCGTCGCGGTGACGATCCCGTCGCGGTGCGCGCGCAGCACGCCGGTGTTGATGCCCGTTGCGCGGCCGAAGTCATCGGCGTTGACGATGAGACGTTTCATGGCGCCTCGATCGCGCGCCTGACGCTCCACCCCGCGGACTCGAGCTTCGCGGTCGCGGCGTGCTCGTCGAGCCGGAGCTCGTCCTGGACCATCCGGACCGCGCGAGCGCGCAGCTTCGCGTTCGTCGGTCGCAGATCGATCATCAGATCGCCCTTGGTCCGGCCGGACCGGATCATCGCCGCGGTCGACAGCATGTTGAGCACGAGCTTCGTCGCGGTGCCCGCCTTGAGCCGGCTCGATCCGGCGAGCACCTCGGGACCGACATCGACGACGATCGGGATCTCGGTGACGGTCACGAGCGGCGATCCGGCGACGCACGTGATGCCCACTGTCGTCGCGCCAACGGCACCCGCGGCCCGCACCGCCGCGACGACGTAGCGTGCCGATCCGCCGGCGGAGATGCCCACGACGACGTCACCTGGTCTGGTCACGCGGACGACGTCGCGTTCGCCGGACAGCGGATCGTCCTCCGCGCCCTCGACGGACGTACGCAGAGCTTCGTCACCTCCCGCGATGATCCCCTCCACGAGGTCGGGCTCGACCCCGAACGTCGGTGGGGCCTCGCTCGCGTCCAGCACGCCGAGCCGGCCGCTGGTCCCGGCGCCGACGTAGCGCAGCCGGCCGCCACGTGTGAACGCGGCAGCGATCGCGTCGGCCGCGCGCTCGATCGCGGGAAGCGCGAGGCGGACCGCGGCCGCGACGGTCGCGTCCTCGTCGTTCATGAGCTCGAGGATCTCGCGGCTCGACATCGTCGCGAGCATCGAGGCCCTCGGGTTGCGCGACTCGGTGCGCGGGACGCCGGTCATGCAGCGCCCCAGGCGAGCTTCATCGCGAGCCGGGCGGCGCCCATCGCCGGCTCCTCGCCGACGGGCTCGACCGCGGCGCGTGGGAGGACGCCGAGGAGCTCGAGCCGCACCGCCTTCTCGAGCGGCCGGACATTCTCGAATGCGCCACCGGCGAGGTACACCGGCCCGCCCTCGAGCAGGAGCGCACGCGCGACGGTGGCGGCCATCTCCGCGAGGTGCCGCGCGCCACGCTGGACGATGTTCACCGCGATCGCGTCGCCCTCGGCGTAGGCGCGGGCGACGGCGCGCGTGGCGGCCTGGATCGCGGGCGGCGGGTGCGGCTTTCCGTAGAGCAGCGGCAGCACGCCGTTGAAGTCCGCGGCGCCGAGATCCTCGAACAGGTGGCGCGTGATCCGCGTCGGCGAGCCCCGGCCGTCGTGGTCGTACGAGGCAGCGCGAAGGCCCTCGGCACCGAGCCAGAACGCGGAGCCCTCGTCACCGACGAGGTAGCCCCACCCACCGCAGCGGTCCTCCAGGCCCTGGTCATTGCGTCCGTAGGCGATGGACCCGGTGCCGGAGATGAGCACCACGCCGCATCCGGTCGGGTTGCCCGCGTAGAGCGCAGCGAGCGCGTCGTGGGTCACGTCCACCGCGACCTCCGGCCCAACGAGCCCGACGAGGATCGAGCGGCCCTTCGCGCGGTCCGCGTCCCGTTCGCCGCCGGAGCAGGAGAGGACGATCGCGTCGGGCTCGCGTCCCGCGAGCGCCTCCTGGAGCGCTGCCGCGATCGAGCCCTGCGGGTCCGGGCTCGACAGCAGGTTGCCGCCGCCGCCCGCGCCGCGACCGACGATCTCGCCGGCGCGCGTCACGGCGAAGGCGCGCGTCTTCGTGCCGCCTGCGTCGATACCAACGACGAGATCCTTCATGCCGCGAAGTATGGACGGCTAGGGCGCGTGGACGGATCCGGCGGAGACAGCGCGCGACGCGCCGGTGCACCGCGGCAGCGTGTTCGGCTCGCCGCGCAGCCGGTAGGCACCGAGGATCGCGAACGCGACCGCCTCGCGTGCCTCGGCCGGGATGCCGAGCTCGTCGGTCAGCCGGATGCGGAGCTTCGTGCGCGCGGCGAGGCGCTCGACGAGCGTCACATTGCGTGCGCCGCCACCGGCGATCACGAGCTCGCGCCACGGGCCTCCGTCGAGCGCGCGCGCGATGGATTCGACCGTGATCGCGGTCGCCGTGGCGATCGCGTCGTCGAGCGATCCGCCCGCGGCCTTCACGTCGGCGTGGAGCTGCTGCGCGAACGGCGCGCCGAACTCCTCGCGCCCGGTGGACTTTGGACCTGTGCGCGCGAAGTACGGATGGCCGAGCGCGCTCGCGAGCACCGCGGCGTTCGGCGTGCCGCGCCTCGCGGCCGCGCCGTCGCGATCGAGCTCGTTGCCGCCCTTGCGCGCGAGCTGGTCGATGACCATGTTCCCGGGGCCCGTGTCGAACGCGACGACGTCCGAGGCTGCGGCGGTCGGCAGCAGCGTGACGTTCGCGATGCCGCCGATGTTGAGGATCGCGCGCGGCGTGCCGTCGGCGAAGAGGAGGTGATCGGCGAACGGGACGAGCGGCGCTCCCTGGCCGCCGAGCGCGACGTCGGCGCTGCGGAAATCGTCGATCGCCGGCACGCCCGTCTGCAGGGCGACGCGCGAGGCGTCGCCGATCTGCAGCGTCGCGTGCTCGGCGGGGAAGTGCGCGATGGTCTGCCCGTGGACCGCGATGGCTGTCGGCGTGCGCCCGATCAGGGCGATGAGCTCACGCGCGATGGAGGCGTACGCGTCGCCGAGCGCGGCGTGGAGCGTCGCGATGTCATGCGCGGGCAGGGGCGCGCCCGAGCCCGCGGCGATGATGCGGTAGCGCAGCGCGTCGGGATGGTCGCGCGCGACGTGGGCGAGCAGCCGGATCGCCGGCCGGGGCTGCTGATCACCGATCTCGATCGCCGCGGCGTCCATGCCGTCGGCGGAGGTGCCGGACATGATGCCGATCGCGATCACGATGCGGCCGCCTGGTGGACCGCGATGCGGAACTTGTACATCGCGTCGTCGTTCGCGCGGCCGAAGTACACCCGGTTCGTCAGCAGCACGACCGTGAGGTCCGTCGTCGGGTCGATCCACAGCGACGTACCGGTGAAACCGGTGTGGCCGTAGCTGTCGAGGCTCCAGCTGTCGCTCGTCATCGGTCCGTTCGGCGCGCGGAGCGCCAGCCCGAGACCGCGCCGCACGTTGTCGCCGCGCACGTGCTCCGCGCGTGATCGCGCGGCGAGCGCGTTCCCGATGACCGCGCCGTCGCGATACACGCGCGCGATCGCCGCGACGTCGGCCGCCGTGCCGAAGAGACCGGCGTGGCCGGCGATCCCGCCCATCGCGTGGGCATTCTCGTCGTGCACGCTTCCGCGGATGCGCCCGCGGCCGAGCGTCACGTCGAGCTCCGTCGCGACGCAGGCGAGCGGGTCGCGCGGACGGTAGGCGAGCGTCTCGGCCTCGAGCGGGCCGATCACGCGCTCCGTCACGAGCGTGTCGAACGGGGCGCCGCCGGCCCGGGCGAGCCCGGCGGTCAGCATGATGAAGCCGAGATCGCTGTACCTGTACGTTCCGAGGTCCTGCGCGAGCGGCTCCTGCGCGGCACGCCACGCCGCCTCGTCGATCGAGCGGACCTCCTCATGCAGGGGGAGCCACCATCTGAGGCCTGCCGTGTGGGTCAGGACGTGGAACAGCGTGACGTCGTCCTTGCGCCCGCCGTGGAAATCGGGCACGAGCTCGCGGAAAGGCGTCTCGAGCGTGAGCTCGCGCTCGCGCACCAGCGACAGCAGCAGCGCCGTCGTCGAGAGCTTCGTCAGCGACGCGAGATCGAAGATCGCGGCGGGCGTGCACGGCGCATCAGCCCCCGCGGTGTCGTCCGGGCAGAGGGTCCCGGCGGCGTACGTCTCGGCGTTGCCCTTCCGCTCGACGCGCACCACGCACGCGGTGAAGAGCGTGCCCGCGGCCGCGTCGACGACCGCCTTGACCGTGTCGAGGCTCAGAGGTTCTTCATCCCGTCACCGATACGGTAGACACCTGGCACCTCGACCGGCAGCGTGCCCGACGGCGCGCGCGCTCCGGACAGGACATCGGCGAGCGCGCGAAGGGTCGGCTCGCGGCCCGTGTACGCGCAGACGTAGCCGCTGACGCCCGGAGCGCTCAGGATGTCGTACGGCGAGCGAAGCGACACGAGCACCGTCGGCCTCACAGCCTGGAGCGCCTTGGCGAGTGCCGCCTGCTGCGGATACGAGAAGAGGTCCGCCGACCCGAGTACGGCGACGTCGGCGGCGCGTGCGCTCGCGACGGCGCGGTCGATGTCCGCCTGCGTCGGCGCGAGCGTGATCGTCTGCGCGGTGACGTTCGGCAGGCGCTGCGCGAGCACCGCGCCGAGCGTCGGCTGATCGGTCACGAGTGCGATGTCGGGGTTCTGCGGCGACGCGACGAAGATGCGGCCGCGGAGCGGCAGGCCACCGGCGCGGAGCACCGTGATCGACAGGCGCGCGAGCTCGTCGGCAGTCGCGCGGTCCGCGTCGCCGCCTGCGGTGCCCGTCGACGCGGCAGCGTCGAGGATGCCGAACTGCTCCTTGAGCGCGAGGATGCGCGCGACCGACTGGCCCGACCGCGCGAGCAGCGGGGCATCGGCCGTGATGCCCCGGGTCAGCTTGTCGTGCGCGTCGGTCTGCGCCGACTCGTCGAAGCGGAACAGCAGGAAGTCCGCGCCCGCAACGAACGCGTCATAGCCCGCCTGTGCCTCGCTGCGCGTCTGGGTCAGCGCGCCCATCTCGAGATCGTCGGTCACGAGCAGTCCGGTGAAGCCGAGCTCGGTCCGAACGAGGTCGGTCATCACGCGCCGTGACAGCGTCACCGGCAGGTCCGGCGCCGGATCGAGTGCCGGGATCCGGATGTGCGCGCTCATGATCGCGGGCGTTCCCGCGGCGATCGCCGCTTTGAACGGGACGAGCTCCACGGCATCGAGCCGCGCGCGAGTCACGTCGAGAAGCGGCAGACCGGTGTGCGAGTCGGTGGTGGTCGCACCGTGACCGGGGAAGTGCTTCACGCACGACAGCAGCTTCGCGTCGATGAACGCCTGCGTCGCGACGCGGACGAGCGCGGCGACGCGCTGCGGATCCGACCCGAACGAGCGGTTGAGGATGATCGGATTGCGCGGCTCGTTGTTCACGTCGGCGTCGGGCGCGAGCTCGAAGTTCACGCCGAGCGCGCGGAGGTCCCGCGCCGTGATGGCGGCGGCCTTGCGCACGCTGTCCGCCGGATCCGGCGTGGCTGCGAGGGCCATGTTGCCCGGCAGTACCGTGGCGCCCCTGCTGATGCGCACCACCGCGCCGCCTTCCTGGTCGATCGAGAAGAACAACGGGACGGTCTTCGCCTCGGCCGCGATGCGCGAGAGCTCCGCGACGAGCGTCTTGAGCTTCGCCGCGTCGCCGTCGAAGTTCTCCGAATACAGGATGAACCCGCCGACGCCGCGGCCACGGATCATCGCCTCGAGCGCAGGTGTGATCTTGGTGCCGTGGAATGCCACGCTCATCATCTGGCCCGCGCGCGCGGCGATGGACATCGATGCGAGGAGCATGTCTACCCGCGATGCGTTGATGGTGCCGAGCGGCATGGTGCGGTCCGGTGCGCACGCCGCGACAGCCGCCCCGGCTGCTGACAGGAGAAGCCGGCGCCGGTTCACGAGAGGCGGACCGGCAGCCTGCCCCGCGCTTCGGCGCGCCCACTGAGGACATCGGCGAGCGCCTCGAGCGACACCGGCACGTCGCCGTACGTGAGCAGCGCCGGCACGGTGGGCACGAGCGAGGCGTCGTACGGGCTGCGCAGCGCGCAGAGGACGCCGCCGTCACGCAGGAGCGACCGCGCACGGTCAGCCTGCGCCGCATCGAAGGACGCGCTCGAGGTGCACACGACGAGCGGCCCGTCGCCCTGCGGCGCCGAGCCGTCGGTCGAGAACGCGACGCGCGGGCCGAGCCGCTCGCGGAGCAGGTGCTCGAGCCGAGCCTCCGGATCGGCGAGCTCCTCGACCGGCGATCGCCGCTGGGCGGCGAAGGTCACGACCCGCAGCGGTCCGCCCAGTGGCGGGAGCGCCGGTCCGGCGGCGGTGATCGCGGCGCGCGCGATCTCCAGCGCCAGCGCGCGACCCGGCCCGTCGTCGAACGGGCCTACCGGGACTGCGATGCCGTAGCGATCGCGGAACCCGGCCGCGCGGCCGATCGCTTCGGCCAACCGCGCCGGCGGCACGCCGAGGGCCAGCTGCTCCTGGGCATCGAGCTGCCGCCCGAGCCCCGTCGTCACCATGACCGCGTCGATGCCGGCATTCACGGCGCGCGCGAGGACACGCTCGGGCGTCTCGACCTGCGTGAGCCCGGACATGTCCAGCGCGTCGGTGATCGCGAGCCCACCGAATCCGAGCTCGCCGCGCAGCAGGTCGCGAACGATCCGCGGCGACAGCGTCGCGATGCTGTCCTCGTCGAGCGCGGGGTAGCGGATGTGCGCGGACATGACGCTCGCCGCGCCCGCCCCGACGGCGGCGCGGAACGGGACAAGCTCGCGCGCCTCCAGCGCGGCGCGGTCGGCGCGCACGTCCACGGTCGTGTGGTGCGTGTCATAGGAGGAGGCGCCGTGGCCCGGGAAATGTTTCGCCGAGGTCGCGACGCCGGCACCCTCCGACCCGCGGACCCACGCGGCCACGAAACGCGCGACCTGTTGCGGGTCGTCGCCGAAAGATCGTGTGCCGATGACCGGATTGCGCGGCTCGACGTTGATGTCGCAGACCGGCGCGTGATTCACCCCGATGCCGTCCGCGCGCAGTCCAAGCGCGACCGCGCGCGCGGCGCGCTCGGCGTTGAGCGGATCGCCGCTCGCGCCGATGGCCATCGCGCTCGGGAACACCGCGCCGTAGCCGATCCGGACGACGCTGCCGCCCTCCTGATCCACGCCGACCGGGACCGGCGGAAGCCCGCCGCGCCGCGCCGCGGCAGCTGCCTCGCGCAGCATCGCGCGGACCTGATCGCGTGATCTGACGTTGCCGCGATACGCGAAGAGCACGAGCCCGCCGATCTGGCCGCGCCCGATCGCCTCGAGGAGCTCCCCGGGGACCGCGGGACCATCGAATCCGGCCCAGACCAGTGCGCCCGAGGACAGCCTCGCTCCCACCTGTCGAGCCTAGGTGGTCATCGCCTCCGCCGCCGTCGCGACGCGATCGCATGCGCTGCGGAGCGCGTCGATCTCCTGGTCGTCGAACTTCTCACCGAAGATCGTGCCGATGGCGCGGACGACGTTGGGCGTCGCGCGCTTGAATGCATGCCGGCCTTCGGGGGTCAGCACGATCAGCTGGCCGCGCCGGTCCGTCTCGCAGGCGTGCCGTTCGATGTAGCCGCGCTCGACCAGCCGGTCGATCAAGCGGGTGAGGCCGCTCTTCGTGAGGAGGACGCGTTCGGCAAGGTCGGTCGGCCGGATGCCTTCACGGGGCGCGCCGGCAATGTTCACCAGAACGTCGTACTCAGAGTGGCAGACCCCGGTCGCGGCCAGGGCGACCTCCATCGCGGCGGCCGATGCCGAACCGGCGCGCAGGAACGCCCGCCAGGCCCGGAGCTCCGGATCGGAGGCCCGGCGACCCCGTTCGTCCTTCTCCTGCTTCTGGGTGGGGGAGGAATAAGTTGTATCTGCAACATGTTCCCGCACAACAAGAGCATACGCTGGTCCCAAGGGGCCGAGCAAGCAGGAGGCTTTTCATGAAGTGGCAGATCGACCCGTCGCACACGAGCATCGGTGCGAAGGTCAAGCACATGGTGGTGTCCACCGTCCGCGGCAGCTTCGCCGGGGCGACGGGGACCATCGATTTCGACCCGGCGTCGCCGGAGACCGGCAGCATCGAGCTGCGGATCCCCGCGTCGTCGATCGACACCGGTGACGAGAAGCGCGACGGGCATCTCCGCTCCGCGGACTTCCTCGACGCCGAGATGTTCCCCGAGATCGTGTTCAAGAGCACGAAGGTCAAGCTCTCGGGCAAGGACCAGTTCACCGTCGAGGGCGACCTCACCATCCGCGGAACCACCAAGCCCGCGACCGTGAGCGTCGAGCTCGCCGGCATCATCGAGGATCCCCGCGCCGGTCAGCGCGCCGCGTTCGACGCGACCGCATCCTTCGACCGCACGCAATGGGGCCTCGTCTGGAACATGCCGGTCCCCGGTGGCCTGCTCGTCAGCGAGAAGATCACGCTCGAGGCCAGCGTCGCCGCCACCCCCGCGGCCGTGGCCGTCGCCGCAGCTGCGTAACGTTTAAAGGGCGCTAGACAGACCGGCGGCGCGCGCGGAAGCGGGAGATCGCAAGCTCCCCGAGCGCGCGTCGCCGGGCACGGCGTGGCTCCTTCTCGAGGACGATGCGCCGGATCTGTGCCGACGACGGCACGATCGGCGCGATGCGCCGGCGACTTCGCGGACCGGCGATGCGCCCTTCGAGCGCATCGATCACATCTTTCACTCGCTCATCGATCTCGTGGATGTCGAGCGCCCGGTCACCCAGTACCAGGGAGATCCTGATCTCCAGGAGATCGCTGTCCCGATACCCCACGCCTCGCCTGGTCTGCACGTCCAGCACCGCCCCATGCACGCGCCGCCGCCACTCGTTGCGCGGTCGCGCGTAGGCGGGGAGCGGGACCGTGATCGAGAACCGTCGAGCCACGCGGGCAGCCTAACCCCGGGTGACGAGGACCTCGACCGAGTCCCAGCCGGTGGCGCCGCTCGGGAAGGGCGGGCGCCGGATCTGCGTCTCGAGCGCGCCGGTCTTGTCGGTCGTGCGCGCGACGATCTGGTACTTGTTCGGCCCCGGCGGCACCCAGTCCAGCTTCCAGCGGACCCAGCTCAGCGGGCCGAGCGCCGGCTCGAGCTCGGCCGCGATGAAGGTCTTTCCGCCGTCGGTCGACACGTCGACCTTCGCGACGCCCCGCGCGCCCGCGAACGCGATGCCCGCGATCTCGATCGGCCCGGCGCCCATCTTGGCGGAGCGGCTCGGCGTGTCGATTCGGGTAT
Source organism: Candidatus Limnocylindria bacterium (assembly GCA_038227105.1). GTDB lineage: Bacteria > Chloroflexota > Limnocylindria > P2-11E > P2-11E > UBA4735. The sequence goes on from JBBRQB010000002.1 coordinate 46,192, forward strand.
TCGTGTTCACGACGGCGATGTCCGACCAGCCGCGCTCCATCCAGTAGCCGAGGAAGTCGAACGTGACGCATTCGATCGAGCGGACCCACTTCACGTTCTTCATGCCGTAGATGTTCGGTACGAGCAGCCGCGCGGGATAGCCATGGTCGAGCGGGATCGTCACGCCGTTCATGAGGTACGCGACGATCGTGTCAGCCTCCATTGCCTTCTCGAGGCGGATCGAGTCGGTGTATCCGTCGATCGACGTGAGCTTCACGTCGTACGTTTCGGGCTTCGGCTTCGCGCGCGCGAGCAGGTCGCGCAGCGGCACGCCCGTCCATAGCGCCGTCGAGATGAGCTCGCCGCCCACCTCGTTGCTGATGCACTCGAGCGTCTTCAGCTGCTCGACGGCCTCGAGATCGAGCAGCTGGTCGTACGTGAGCGAGAACGGCGTCTCGACCGAGCCACCGATGTCGAGCTGCCAGCGCGTGATGTCGGCGGTCGGCTTGATGAGCGTCGTGTCCACGGTGTAGTGATCGGCGTTATCGGTCACGCGTGGCGTGAGCGCGGCGATCGACTCGAACGTCGGGAGCGCGGCCGGCGGGCTGACCTTCGAGCGGAGCCGACGCGCGATGAACGGGATGCCCTCCGCGCGCTTGGCGACCGCGCGGATCGCGGCACCGCCGCCGAGCGAGCCGAGCGCGACGACCGCCGCTACGGCTCCCGCGCCATAGAGGACGCGGCGGCGTGAGGGCGAGCGCACCTCCGTGGACCGCGCGGGCTGGTAGGTCGCCACGCCGGACAGGAGCTGGAGCGCGACGAAGTACGTCGCCGCGCCGATCCCGCTTGTCAGCAGGACGGAGCTGAGATCCACCGACGCGGGCGCGAAGAGCTGGCCGAGCACGATCGTCGCGACCCAGGGAAGTGCCCCGAAAAGGAGGACGGTCCGGTCACGCCGCTTCGGATCCACGGTCATCGCGCCGGTGGCGGCACCGGAGGCGAGGAAGAGCGCGATGACCCCCGCGACCAGGAGCCGCTTGGCCCAGTGCTGGAGCAGCCCGATGAGCGGGACGACGATCGCTCCGGGGAGCACCTCGATGAAGGCCTGGCCGAGCGCGTCGGGAGCGAACGCGAAGCCCGCGACGCTCGCAAGGAAGGCGATGTCGAGCGCGAAGAACATCGAGAGCGCGCCGACGAGGACCCCGGTACGCACGCGATGATCGAGCTGCGGTCTCACGGCGACCCTCGGGTCCTCATGTATGGCACGATACGCCGCCGTGCCCCGAACGCCGCCTCCACTGACCGCCGACGACCTCGCCGCATTCGCGTTCGTGAGCGAAGCGTCCATCTCGCTGGACGGGACGCGCGTCGCGTACGCGGTGCGGCGGATGGATCTCGACGCGAACCGCTACCGCGCCGCGATCCACGTCGGCGCCGCGGACGGCGGCGGGCCGGCCGCGCAGTGGACCGACGGATCCGCCGACGATGCGTCGCCGCGCTGGTCGCCCGACGGCATGCGCCTCGCATTCCTGAGCGACCGCGGCGAGGTGCCCGCGGGGAAGAAGCGCGCACCGAAGAACGTCTTCGTCGTCGAGTCCGCAACGGCGGCGCCGCGCGCGCTCTCGACGTTCGCGGACGATTGTGCCGACCCTGCATGGCTGCCCGATGGCTCCGGTGTCGTCGCCACGGTGAAGGACGCAGGCGAGGCGCAGCCCGACGACGCGCCGAAGGTCTATGACCGCCTCCGCTACAAGTCGGATGACGCGGGGCTGTTCGATCTGCGGCGCAAGCACCTGTGGGTCGTTCCGGCGCGCTCCGGTGCGGCGCGCAAGCTGACCGACGGCGACTGGGACGACACGCAGCCCGCGGTCTCACCCGATGGCTCGGCTGTCGCCTTCACCTCGAATCGAAGCGCGGACCGTGACCGCAACACCGTCAGCGACATCTGGGTCGTGCCGGTCGCGGGCGGCGACGCCTGGCGGGTGACGACGGAGCGGGGGCAGTACACGAACGCATCGTGGTCCCCGGACGGGAAGACGGTGACCTGCCTCGGAACCGCCGAGGCGATCGGCGCGGGCGCGCGGAACACCCGCGTGTGGCGCTTCCCGCTCCGGCCGGAGGCGGGCGGTGCGGGGGATGACCTCCTCGGCTCGTGGGATCGGACGACGGGCTCGCGCGTCATGAGCGACGTCCGTGGCGAGCCGCCTGCGCTCGCACCGGCGTGGACGCCGGACGGGTCGCGCATCCTCTTCATCGGCTCGGACCAGGGCACGGCGAACCTGTACTCGGTCAAGGCGAACGGTGGCGACGTCCGCGCCGAGACCGCCGGCGAGCATCAGCTCGTTTCGGCATCGCTCGATCTCGCCGGCCGCTGCTTCGCCGGCGTGATCGCGACGGCGACGTCACCGGGCGAGGTCGTGACCGGATCGCCCGGCGGGCCGGTCAAGGTCATCACGAGCCTGAACGCCGCGCTGCTCGGCTCGCGCTACATCGCCACCCCTGAGCGCGTCGAGTACACCGGAGCGGATGGCTGGACGATCGAAGGTTGGATCCTCAAGCCGGCGGGATTCGATCCAATGATGCGGTGGCCGCTGGTCCTCGAGATCCATGGCGGCCCGCACGGCGCCTACGGCCACGCGTTCTTCCACGAGTTCCAGGTCCTCGCCGGCCGCGGGTACGCCGTCCTCTACACGAACCCGCGCGGCAGCCACGCGTATGGCGACGCGTTCGTGCGCGCGTGTGTCGGCGACTGGGGCGGGAAGGATTACGAGGACCTCATGGCCGGCGTCGACCATGCGCTCGGCCTTGGCTGGGTCGACCCGGACCGGCTCTACGTGACCGGCGGGAGCTACGGCGGCTTCATGACGAACTGGATCGTCGGCCACACCGATCGGTTCGCGGCCGCCGTCACACAGCGCAGCATCAGCAACAACGTGAGCGCGTTCGGAACGAGCGACATCGGTTGGCATTTCTGGGAGCACGAGATGGGCGGGGCGACGCCGTGGCGCGATGGACACAAGCTCGTCGACCGGTCGCCTATGACGTACATCACCAACGTGGACACGCCGCTCCTGATCCTGCATGCCGAGAAGGACTACCGCTGCCCGATCGAGCAGGCCGAGCAGTTCTTCGTCGGGCTGAAGGTGCTCGGCAAGGAAGCGGTGTTCGTCCGCTTCCAGGAGGACACGCACGAGCTCACGCGCGGCGGCAAGCCGAAGAACCGCATCGATCACGCCAGACGCATCGCCGACTGGTTCGATGCCCACCCCTGACCTGCGGATCCGGCGCGGCGTCATCGAAGATGCTCCCGAGGCGTCGCGCCTGCATGCCGAGACCTGGCGCACCTCCTATCGCGGGCTCGTCCCCGACGCGCTCCTCGACGGCCTCGCACCCACACGGTGGGAGATCGGCTGGCGCCGTAGCTTCGAGTCGATGGATCCGACGCGCGCGGTGCATATCGCCGAGATCGATGGGCGCATCGTGGGCTTCGCCGGCGCTGGCCGGGCACGCGCCAGCGCGCCGCCCGGCTACGTCGGCGAGGTCTACTCCCTCTACGTGCATCCGACCTGTCAAGGGCAGGGGATCGGCCGCGTCCTGTTGGAGGCGGCGGCCACCGGGCTCAGCGAGCGTGGCCTCGTACCGATCGTCATCTGGACGCTGTTCGACAACCCCGGCTCGCGTGGCTTCTACGCGTCACGCGGCGGCGTGGTCGTGGGTGAGAAGCGCGAGCCGTTCGACGGCTACGAGCTGCATGAGGTGGCGTTCGGGTGGACGGATCCCGCGCCGCTGCTGACCGGCCCAGCGGACTAAGGCTGCTGCGGCCCCAGGTCCAGGTCCTTCGGTGCCTCGTCCGGCAGGATCCATCTGATGTACCCGTAGCCCGTCTCCACGTGCTGCAGGTTCGCGGCATCGGTCGCGGCCGTGAAGGCGCGCTCAAAGCCGGCACGATCCTGGGTCTCGATCGCAGCGAAGATCGGTACCAGCATCTCGGTCTCGTAGCGCGCGAGCCGCTCCTGGTATTTGGGGCGGATGACCCCGAGACGGCGTTGCAGCGAGCGGACCCGCCGGCCGTAGAACGCCGCGAGCGGCCAGTTCCCACCCCGGACCGCGTACGCGCACTTCCACCACGAATTCCCGACGAGCACCATGAGATCGGCCGTGCCTGGCAGGCCGGTCGCGATCAGCTCCGGTGAAAGCTCGTCGGTCACGGCACTATTGAACGCGATGGCGCACGAACACGGAGATCCGGTGACCGCGTGGCGCCTCTTCTGGTCGAGCGAGCTTCCGTTCCACCGGCGGCTCGTCGCGGTGGCCCGCAACATGGGGCGGCGGGTCGTCACGCCGCCGCACGACTGCTGTGGCCGGCCGGGCGAGCCGGGCTGCTGACGCCCCGCTCCGGCGGACGGTCGTCCGCCTGACGCGCATCCCCAGTACCATCGACCCCAATGAAAGAGCTCCTCGAAGGCCGCCGCTTCGGCTTCGCGTTGCGTCCGCAGCTCGGGCACGTCGCCGCCGGCCTCGGCATCGCCGTGGCCCTGCTCGACCTGATGGCCTGGTTCGGCTGGGGCGTGCGCGACACGAACGGCTACGTCGTGGCCGCGTACTGGGTCGCCGTCACGACGGCCATCGTCGCGCTGCTCGCGACGGTCACCGCGTTCGTCGAGTCACGTGACGCCGCGGACGAAGACCGCGCGCTGTCGCGGCTCGACCTGCTCGCCGCATTTGTCGCGCTGCTGTTGTACGCGGTCTCCTGTGTGTTCCGCCTCGCCGATCAGACCGCTCCCGCGGCCGGTCCGGCCGCGGTCGTGTCCGCGCTCGCCGGGCTCATCGTGCTGCTCGTCGACGGCGTGATCGCCTCGACGCTGTACGCGAGCCGCGAGTGGGAGGTGCTGGATGAAGAGGACTACGAGCCCCGCCGGCATCAGAAGCGGCGCCGCGTCTCCTAAACAGCCGCGCCGGTCAGGAAGAACAACACCCGCGCGCTGACCTCGCCCGAGAGCACGCAGCCGAGACCCACGTACAGGAGCCCGGTCGACGCCTGCGTGTTCATGCGCGCCGTCCACCATGCCGCGAGCGCGACGGCGAGCGTCATGAAGATGCCGACGCCGATGCGCAGGCCAGCCGCGACGACGAACGCGATCTCCGTGTTCAGCGTCAGCTCGCCACGCGCGATCGACACGAGCACCAGGCCGAGCTGCAGCAGGACCGCGGCCACGAGCACGAGCGATGCACGCTGCAGCGGCTCCGTCGAGAGCTTCGGCGTGACGAGGTACCAGTGGCCGAGGAGCATCGCCGCATCCGCACCGCCGAGGGCGAGCGCGCCGAGCGGGAGCGCGAGCAGCGCGAAGAGGTCGAACGGCGAGGCCGACGGCCGCGCGATCGCGGCGATCACGAGGTCGAACACGCCGGCGAGCACCGTGATGATCCCGACCGCTTCGCGAACGGCGCGCCACGGGAGGAATGAGACGACGAGCTGGGCGACGACGAGCACGATCACGACGACGAGGACCTGCGCGAAGGTGCTCAGCACCGCGACATCGAGCCCGACTCTTGGATCGCGCGGGATCGTTGGGATGAGCACGCCCGCGAACGCGATCGCGCCTGCATTCACGAACGCCGTCAGCTTGAGGAAGCCCGTCGGGGCGCTGCCGGTGCGATCGAGGTACCACATCAGGAATGAACCGCCGATGGCGAGCTCGATCATCAGCACGCAGAGGACCAGCGGGAGCGTCGCGAGCGTGTTGGGCACCCCTAGTCGAACAGGTCGCCGGACCGCGGCGCGTTCGCCGTGCGGTCGATCGCGAGATGGAAGTACTCCTTGCCCTGACGCCGCTTGAGCAGCTCGTAGAAGAAGTCGCGGTCCTTGTGCTGCGTCTTGTGGCACTCGAAGGCCGCGGCCTTGCGCGCCTCGAACGCCGAGACGTCGATCACATGCGTCGGCGTGACCGCTCCGAACGCCGCCGGCGCAGCGGCGACATACGGCGTCGCGCTGAAAAAGAGCCGGCGTGCGACATGGGGATCCCCGCGCTCAGGGTACTGGTCGGCGAGCGCGGCGCGGGCGAAGCCACGTGCGGCGAAGTACGACGCCGAGCGATGATCGTCGTGCTCGCTGCCGGCGCCCTCGGGGCCGAACGTGCACACGATGTCGGGCCGCACGTCGCGGATCGCGCCGACGATGTCGGCCGTGATGACGTCGGCTGGCGCGTCCTTCAGCCCACCGTCGGGATAGCGCAGGAGACGCGACCACTGGAAGCCGACGAATTCGACCGCCGCCGCCCATTCCGTCGCGCGCTCAGTGCCCAGCTCGAGCTTCGACCACGAGCCGAAGTCCTTGCCGAGCCAGAGCCCGGCATCGCCGCGGGTGAGGGTGAGCAGCGCGATGGTGTGACCGGCCGCCGCGAGCTGCATGGGCGTGCCGGACACGAACGATTCGTCGTCGGGATGCGCGTAGATGAAGAGTGCGGTGCCGATGTGGGACAGCGTACCGTTCTGCGCATGACGAGCGAGCCGCACGACCGCGAGATCGCGGCGATGTTCGACCGCATCGCAGCCCGCTATGACTTCCTCAACCGGGTCCTGTCGTTCGGGACCGACATCGGCTGGCGCAAGCGGGCCATCGGACGCGCGGGGATCCAGCGCGGCCATGCGGTCCTCGATATCGGCGCCGGCACCGGCGACCTCTCGTTCGCGGCCGCCGATCGCGGCGCTGACGTGCTCGCCGTCGACCTCTCTGCCGGGATGCTCGCGGTGCTCGCCCGCCGGGCCACGTCGGAGCAGCGCGCGCGGATCCGGGCGCTGGTCGGCAACGCGGAAGCGCTCCCGCTGCCCGATCGCAGCATCGATCGCCTCGTCACGGGCTTCACCGTCCGCAACGTCCACGATCTGCCACGGGCGTTCGCCGAGTTCAGGCGCGTGCTCCGGCCCGGTGGCCGTGCGGTCATCCTGGAGCTGTCGCACCCGCGGAGCGCGGCGTTCGCCGGCCTCTACTCCTTCTATTTCGACCGGATCGCACCCCTGGTCGCGGCGCTTCTTGGTGGCGACCGCGAGGCGTATCGCTACCTGCCGCGCTCGCTGCGGCCATTCCCCAGGCCGGAGCGTCTTGCCGACCTGCTGCGGGACGCGGGGTTCAGAGACGTGCGTTTTGAGCGCCTGACCTTCGGGATCGCGGCCATCCACGTCGCCGAGGTCTAGGCTGCCCGCGTGAACGCCGACCTGCCCGAGGAGCTCCTCCTTCTCAAGCGCACCGTGCGCGAGTTCGTCGAAGGCAGGCTGCAGCCGATCGAGGAGCAGGTCGAGCGCGAGGACAAGATCCCGGACGCTGTCATGAAGGAGATGGGCGCACTCGGGTTCTTCGGCCTGCCGTTCCCCGAGCAGTACGGTGGCGTCGGAGCCGGTGACCTCGGGTACTGCCTGGCCCTCGAAGAATTCGGCCGGACGAGCGCCGCCTTCTCGAATCTCATTGGCGCGCACACCTCGATCGGCTCGATGTCCATCTATCTCGGCGGTACCGAGGACCAGAAGCAGCGCTACCTCCCGGATCTCACGACCGGCCGCAAGATCGCGGCGTTCTCGCTTACCGAGCCATCGAGCGGCTCGGACGCGGCGTCGATCCAGACGAGTGCCGTGAAGAAGGGCGACCGCTGGATCCTGAACGGCACGAAGATCTGGGTGACGAACGGACCGATCGCGGACGTCGTCGTCGTGTACGCGGCGAACGACCGGGCCCTCGGGGCGCGCGGGGGGATCACCGCATTCATCGTCGAGAAGGGCTTCAGCGGTTTCCGCGTGGGCCGCGTCGACGAGAAGATGGGCCTCCACGGCAGCTACACCGGCGAGCTCGTGTTCGAGGACTGCCTGGTCCCTGAGGAGAATGTGCTCGGTGGCACGCCGGGTACCGGGTTCAAGACGGCGCTCGGCGCGCTGGATATCGGCCGGGTGTCGCTCTCTGCGGGTGCCGTCGGCTCGAGTCAGTACCTCCTCGAGCTTGCGATCGCGCACGCCAAGCGCCGGGTCCAGTTCGGCAAGCCGATCGCGGCGAACCAGGCGATCCAGTGGATGCTCGCGGATTCTGCGGTCGAGATCCACGCCGCGCGGCTCATGGTCTACGACGCGGCAACGAAGCTCGACGCCGGGAAGCGTGCCTCGACGGAGGCTGCGATGGTGAAGGTCTACGCGTCGGAGCTAGCGGGCCGGGTCGTCGACCGGGTGCTCCAGGTCTTCGGCGGAATGGGCTACATGAAGGGCTCCCCGGTCGAACGGGCGTACCGGGACGCGCGCATCCTTCGCATCTACGAAGGCACGAGCGAGGTCCAGCGGATGATCATCGCGGAGGAATTGCTCAAAGCGTAGCCAACGGGGGAGGTTTTGGGGATGGCGCAGCGGATCGCGGTCACGCCACGCACGCTTACCTTGTCACCGAAGCACGCGCGGAACTACGACAAGGACGTGCCGGCCTCGCTCGAGTACCCGCGGGTGCCGCTCCACGCGTTCCTCGATCAGGCGGCCGAGCTCTATCCCGCATCGACCGCGACGATCTTCTTCAACGCGAAGAAGTCGTACGCGACGCTGCTGAAGGACGCGACGCGTTTCTCGGCCGGGCTGCGATCCCTGGGCGTGAAGCAGGGCGACCGGGTCGCGATCGATCTCCCGAACACCCCGCAGTTCCTCATCGCGTTCTTTGGCGCGCTGCGCATCGGCGCGGTCGTCGTGCCGTGCAACCCGCTGTACACGCCGCCCGAGCTGCGGCACCAGCTTGCCGATTCGGGCGCGGAGACGATCGTCGTCCTCTCGAAGGGCTACCCCGTCGTAAAGGCCGCCCGCGAGGGCACGAAGATCCGCAACGTCATCGTGACGAACATCAAGGAGGAGATGCCGCCGGTCCTGCGGACGCTCTTCACGCTCGCCAAGGAGAAGAAGGACGGCCACCGCGTCCCGTTCGACGGTGACCCGGGCGCGATCGCGTTCCAGAAGGTGCTGTCGCTCGGCGGCGACGATTCCGCGGCGACCGTCGGAGCCGATGAGGTCGCCGTCCTCCAGTACACCGGCGGCACGACCGGCACCTCCAAGGGCGCGATGCTCTCGCACCGCGCGCTCGTCGCGAACGCGATCCAGTGCACGGCCTGGTTCGGCCAGGCGATGCGGCCTGGCAAGGACTCCGTCATGGGCGTCATGCCGCTCTTCCACGTCTATGGCCTCACGACGGTCATGAATTTCGCCGTGCTGACGGCGGGCGCGATCATCCTGGAGCCGCAGCTCGATCTGGAGCACGTGTTCAAGGACATCCAGCGTCACAAGCCCAAGCTCTTCCACGGCGCTCCGCGCATCTACAACGCGATCAACAACTCGCCACTCGCGAAGAAGTACGACCTCCGCTCGATCGTCGCCTGCATCTCGGGCTCGGCGCCGCTGCTGATGGAGACCTCACGGAAGTTCCGCGAGCTGACGGGCGCGAATCTCGTCGAAGGCTATGGCCTGACCGAGGCATCCCCGGTCACGCACTGCAATCCGGTGTTCGACACCACGAAGAACCGCTTCGGGACCATCGGCCTCGCGTTCCCGGACACCGAGACCCGGCTCGTCGACATCGAGACCGGCGAGAAGGACGTCGCGCCCGGCGAGGCGGGGGAGCTGCTCATCCGCGGCCCGCAGCTGATGGACGGCTACTACGACCGGCCGGACGAGACCGCGCTCAGCCTCAAGGACGGGTGGCTCCACACCGGCGATATCGCGACCATCGACGACGACGGCTACGTCGCGATCGTCGACCGCAAGAAGGAGATGATCATCGTCTCCGGCTTCAACGTGTATCCGCGCGAGGTCGAAGAGGCACTCGCGAAGCACTCCGCCGTGCTCGAAGCCGCGGCCATCGGCGTGCCGCACGCGATCAAGGGTGAAGAGGTCAAGGCGTTCGTCGTCCTCAAGCCGGGGCAGGCCGCGACCGCGGAGGAGCTCATGAACTTCTGCCGCGACCAGCTCGCGCCATTCAAGGTCCCGCGGGCCGTCGAGTTCCGCGACACATTGCCCAAGACGCTCATCGGGAAGGTCCTCAGGCGGCAGCTCGCCGAGGAGGACAAGAAGAAGCGCTCCACCGCGGCGTGATCGCATACCGCGAGCGCGCGACCCTGGTGACGGTCTGCGGCACCTTCGTGCCCGAGGGGAGCCCGGGCGTCATCGCCGACGCGATCCTCGCCGAGCTCGCGGCCATCGGACGGCCGAAGCTCCTCGCCGACCTGCGTCTCTTCTTGATGCTGATCGACTCGCGCCTCGCGAACCTCGCGCTCGTCGGCCGGCCGGTCCGCTTCAGCGAGCTCAGCCAGTCCGCGCGCGAAACGTACCTCCGCCGGTGGGCCGACTCGCGCATCCCACTGCTCCGCAGCGGGTTCCAGGCGGTCAAGCGTCTCGCGCTCTATATCGGGTACTCGCATCGCGATGCGGGCGCGGCGGCGTTGCTCCCGGAGACGGGGTACGTCGCGCCCGATCCGCTCCCACTGCCGGGCGTGCCGCTCGCGATCCGGTCAGTCGCGGTGCGTGACCTCGACACCCTGGAGTGCGACGTGTGCGTCGTCGGCTCGGGCGCGGGTGGCGCCGTCGCCGCGTTCGAGGCGGCGAAGGCCGGCCGCTCGGTCGTCGTCCTCGAGCGCGGTCCGGCCTGGACCGAGGCCGACCTCGTCCCGCGCGAGGCCGAGGGCACCGCGCGGCTCTTCTGGGATCGCGGTCTCGCCGCGACCGAGGACCTGGGGGTCGTCCTCTTCGCCGGCAGCGCCCTCGGGGGTGGCACGGTCGTCAACTGGATGACGTCGCTGCGGATCCCCGACGACGTTCGTGAGGAGTGGGAATCCCTCGGCGCGGACGGAATGGGCAGCGAGCTCGACGGGCACTACGACGCCGTCGCGCAGCGGAGCGACGTCAACACCGATGAGAGCCTGCGCAACGCGCAGAACAGTGCGCTCGCGCGTGGCCTCGATGCGCTCGGCAAGCCGTGGTCGGTCATTCCGCGCAACGCTCGCGGCTGCGGTGACTGCGGGCATTGCGGCTACGGCTGCCGCGCCGGCGCGAAGCGCTCGACCGCGCGGACCTTCCTCACCGATGCGGTCGCGCTCGGCACGCGGGTCGTCACCGATTGCGACGCGCGGACGATCACGACGATCAACGGCGCGGTCACCGGTGTGACGGCGCTCGCCGGCGGGCGCGCCATCACGGTGCGCGCACCACTCGTCGTGCTCGCCGGCGGAGCGATCGGCACGCCGGCGCTGCTCCTCCGGTCCGCGCTCGGCGGTCCGCTTGCCGGACGCCGTCTCTTTCTGCACCCGGTGCCGGCGGTCTTCGCGCGCTACGCGGACCCGATCCGGATGTGGTCCGGCGTGCCCCAGAGCGTGGTGTCCGACGCGTTCGCGCGTCTCGATGGCGCGTACGGCTTCCGGCTCGAGGTGCCGCCGGTCCTGCCAGGCGTCGCGGCCGCGGGCGTCGTCTGGCGTTCCGCCGAGCAGCATCGCGGAACGATGCGCTCCATCGACCGGTTCGCCGCATTCATCCCGATCGTGCGCGACCGCGAGCCCGGTCGTGTTCACGTCGATCGGGATGGCGAGGCGCTCGTGTCGTACCAGGTCAGCGGCGTGGACCGCGCGATGTGTGTCCGAGCGATCGTCGAGACGGCGAAGGTGCACCTCGCGGCCGGTGCGCGCGAGGTGCAGACGCTCCACACCCGGCCGCTCCTGCTCGAGCCGGGCGGCGACATCGCGGCTTTCGCGGCGGCGGTGGAACGACGGGGCGTCGCGCCGAACACCGTCGGGATGTTCAGCGCGCACCAGATGGGTACCGCCGGGATGGGGGGCGCGCGGGATTCCGTGGCGGATCCTGACGGCGCGGTGCGTGGGGTGCGCGGTCTGCACGTGGCGGACGCGAGCGCGTTCCCGAACGCGTCGGGTGTGAATCCGATGCTCACGGTCATGGCCCTCGCACGCCGCAACGCGCGGCGCATGCTCGCGGGCTAGGCGGGCTCTTTCAGTATCGCGGCCATCCGGTCGTCGTACGAGTTGAAGAACTTGGTCATCATCCGCGACGCCGCAAGACCGCGTACCTTGCCGGCGAGCCCCTTCGGCTCGTCCCAGAAGATCGCGCTGTCGACGCGCGCTCCCGCCCCCTCGTGCACGACGCGGTCGGTGCGGTATATGCGCCCCACGAACGGGAAGTCGCACGTGAGCGTCAGCTCCGATGGCTGCTCCGCGGCGAGCACGCGAAAGACCGTCGTCCGATTCCCGCCGTGCTCGCAGTGGTACTCCGCGCCGAGGAGCGTGCCGCGCGCGCCGTCCTCGAACGTGATCTTCGGAACCTGCATGATCCGCCGTCGCGCGACCGGATCCGTCATGAGGTGCCACACCCGCTCCGGCGGGGCATCGTACCGTCGCGAGCGCCGCGCCTTCGCCTCTGCGTCGGTGACCTGCACTCGCTCTTCGTGCAGGGCGTATTCGCGCACCGGCGCCAGGTCCAGATATGCGGCCGGGATGTCGCCGAGGTCGTAGTGCTGCGGCGCGGCGATATAGCCGGTACGCGCGCTCGCCGGCCACGCGCCCGAGGCGGCGTCCGTCGCGAGGAGGTACTCACGGAGCGGCACCGTGTTCTTCAGCAGGCGGTGCACGAGGTTCACGTCCGTCCCATGTAGCTGCGTCACGCCGGCGACGACCTGCTTCGAGTACGTGCCGCGATGGACGACGAACTTGAGACCGAGGCCGCCGATCATCTGGCAGGCCTGACATGGGCACGTCGTGGCGGCGCGCATGTCACGCAGCCGGCGGTGGAACGTCGCGAACGTCTCGCGCAGCCAGTCCGTGACCTCGACACCGGTCCGCTCGGTCGTGCAACAGAGCGCGTCGCCCTCGACCTGATCGACGCTGAGCTTTCCGCCGAAGCTCTTGGCGATGTTCTCGATGAGCTCGGCCAGGATCTCGCGGGAGTGTTCGTGCTCGGTCCCGGAGACGAACGCGGTGTACCCGGAGATATCGGCCATGACGAGGAGACCCTCGAGGGGCGGCATGGGCACGATTATCGGTCGAAGCCCTACGGTACGTCGATGCCCAGGGTGACACCGACGATCATCTCGAGCGGCAATGGGCGCGGCGCGCTGCCGACCGGGATCAGGATCCTCAAGAGGGGCGGCAGCGCCCTCGACGCGGTCGAGGCCTGCGCTCGGATCGTCGAGGCTGATCCGACCGACAAGACCGTGGGCCTCGGCGGTCTGCCCAACGTGCTCGGCGATGTGGAGCTCGATGCCTCCATCGTTGACGGCACCACCCACCAGGCGGGATCCGTCGCCTCGCTCAGGGGGTTCCTCCATCCGATCACCGTCGCGCGCGCGGTGATGGAGCAGCTCCCGCATGTGATGCTCGTCGGTGCCGGCGCCGCGCGCTTCGCGCGCGAGATCGGGGCCGAGGAGGCGGAGCTCCTCACGCCTGAGGCTCGCGCGGAGTGGGTCGCGGCGCTCAGGGACGCGAAGCACACGCCGGCCTCCATCGCGAAGGCGACGGCGCTCGCTCCTGTCGTGTGGACGACGGTGGCCGAGCGTGGCACGGTGAACTTCATCGCCATCGACGAGAACGGCAATGTCGCCTCAGCGGTCTCGACCAGCGGGTGGGGGTTCAAGTACCCGGGCCGGGTCGGCGACTCGCCGATCATCGGCGCCGGCCACTACTCCGATTCGCGCTACGGCGGTGCCGCCTGCACCGGATTTGGCGAGCTCGCGCTCCGCAACGTGACGACGAAGACCGCCGTGGACCGGCTCGCGCGTGGCGCGACCGCCGCCCTGGTCGCCGCGGATGCGATCGCGGACGCGAACGCGCTCGAGAGCCCGGGCCTGCGCCTGAACATCGTCGTCCTCGCCGCCGATGGCGAGCACGCCGCGGCCACGACGAAACGGAACGTGCAGTACGCGTACCAGACGACCGGTATGACGCGGCCGGCAGTGAAGCAACGGACGATCATCCGGCGGCGATCGACGTGAGCCGTCGGTGGATCGCGTTCTCCGCCTACGCGAACGCGGTGTGCGCGCTCGCGCAGATCATGACCTCGGGCGGCGACCCTGCGGCGAACGGCGTCGCCGGCCTCCTGAACAACGCGTTCGGCGTGCTGTGGGCAGGTAGCTTCGTCCCGCTCGCGTGGGCCTTCTACCGCGCGTGTCGCGGGCACGCGGACATCGTGAGCGCCGCCGTCTTCCTGTTCGGCCTCGCCGGATTCGGCGCGGCCGCCTTCCTTGAGATCGCGAAGGCGGTCGGCAACATCTCCTTCGAGCAGTACACGGTGGCGTACTACCCGGCGCTCGGCGCGATCGGCGTCTGGCTCGTCATGGCCGAGGGCATCGCGCTGCTCGAGACCGACCTGCCGCGCGGCCCGCTCGTGTACGGCGCGGTCAGCGGCGCGCTGTGGTTCTTCGCGAACGTGCTGTTCGGGGCCGGCGGGCTGCCGTCGGCCGCGACCGCCACCGGGCCGACCAACGACGCGACCGATGGCGGGATCCTCCTGCTGGAGACCGCGCTGCTCATGCAGCCGTTCTGGGGCCTGTGGCTCGGACGCGCGCTCCTCGCGCCGCCGCCCACTCCCGCGACCGGCCGCCCGAGTGGCACCCGCACCGGTCTCTAAGGGCCGAAGCTCCGCCAAAGCAGGTTCGCGACGCTCAGCACCAGCAGCACGACGATGAGCTGCCGGAACCGCTGCTGGTCGAGGCGCCCGCGGAAAAAGATACCCACCATCAGCGCGAGCAGCGTCGGTACGAGACCGAGCAGACCGATGGCGAGGATGTCCGGCGTGTAGAGGCCCAGCAGCGAGTAGCCGGCGAGCTGGATCAGCGCATTGAGCTCGAAGATCGCGGCCAGCACGACGACGTACTCGTGGCGGTCCATCTTCCGCGCGTGGAAGAACGAGCCGATGAGCGGGCTCGCGATCGAGGTCGTTCCCTGGAGCACACCTCCGACAAAGCCGACCGCCGGCCCGAGCACGCGCGCCCGTGTCGCGCCGGGGTCGTCGCCGATCAGGCGATCACCCCGCGCGAGGAAGATGACGACCATGGTCGCGATGAGGATCGCGAAGGTCTTCTGATCGAGAAGCGCGAGGAGATTGACCCCGATCACGGTCCCGACCGCGCTCGCGGCGATGATCGGCGCGATGCCGCGCAGGACGCCGAGCCGTTTCCACCCCTGCAGCAGGAGCACTGAATTCGCGGCGAAGATCGGGATGGTCACGATCACCACCGCGGCCTTCGGGCCGAACACGCCGGCGAGGATCGGTGTCGCCACGAGCGGCAGTCCCATGCCGGTGATGCCCTTCGCGAAGCCCGCGAACGCGAGGCCGACGATGAGGATCAGGAGATCGCCTGTGCCCATGCGCGCTCTCCGACGAGCGCCCTCCAATCGACATCGTGCAGGCGCGCGCTGTCGCGGAGCTCGCGTCCGACCTTCGCGACCGGGCGTCCTTCGGCACGCACGATGTCGGCGGTGTGATCGAAGCCGGCACCGTGCACGAGTGCCGACCCGACCCCGTAGACGTCGACAGGCACGCCGAGCTGCTCGAAGCGCGCGATCTTGTCCCGGTCGAAGCCGCCAGATGCCACGATCCGCACGTGTCCGTAACCGGCGGCGTCGAGCGCCTGGCGGAGGATCTGGATGAGGCGGGGCGTGACCCCGCGGATCTCGTCCTTGCCCGCGACGCCGTCGCTCGTCTCGATCTCGCGCAGGATCGACGTGTCGATCAGCGACTCGCTCGTGTCGACGCGGACGCCCCACAGCCGCTGCCCGAGCGCGTGCGCCACGCCCAGCGACGTGTTCACCACGTCGTTCTGGAAGTCGACGAGGCTCGTCACGTTCACGTGGCCTTCGGGCGTACCCGATGCGGTGAGGTGACCGATCGCCTCGCTGGTGCGGTTGATGTACTCATCGAACTTCAGCGTGGCGACTGTCGTGTCGCCGCCATACACGGCGATGAGCGCGTGCGGAACGGTGCCGAGTCCGGTCGAGCCCCACCACTCGCCCTGCTCGTCCGTCGACACGCCGGTCGCGCCGCCAACATAGGCCGCGTAGCCCGCTCCGGCCTGCGCCTCGTGAGCCTGATGGCGCGCGCCGAACATGATCACGGGCTTCCCGTTCGCGGCCGTGACGACGTCGCGGGTATTCGTCGCGACGCGCGTGCCCTCCGCGAGCGCACCGAGGTACAGCGTCTCGAGATGCGCGAACAAGGCGTACTCGCCTTCGATGATCATCACCGGCTCGCCCGGCTGTGCGGTCTCGCCGTCGTGCAGCGAGCTCACCTTCAGGTCACGCCATCCGGGCTCCCACAGCGACGCGAGCTCGAGCGACAGCTCGAAGACCTCGCGTGCGAGCGGCGCGTAGGCGTCCCAACCGCCGCTCGCGGGCAAGGCGGACCAGTGCGCGTACGCGCGCCGCTCCGCGTCGAGATAGTGCGCGAACAGCGCGTCGCTCTTCTTCCGGTCGCGGTACCGTCCCGTGCCGGTGTGGAGGATCGCGAGCGTGTGGTCGGTGCCGACGATGACCGCCGACGGGTGCTTCTGGAAGACCTGCATCGTGACGCGATCGCGGCGGCCGTCCTTCTCGAGGATGAGCTTCGTGCGCGCGAAGTAGATGTCGCTCTTGTAGCCGGCGCGGATCTTCTCGACCGGCAGCCGGAACGTCTCCGGCCGGAGCCGGTCGGCGACGATCACCACATGCTCGTGAGCATGCCGCCGTCGACCTGCAAACTGACACCGGTGATGTACGAGGCCCTGGGGGAGGCGAGGAAGACGGCGGCCGCGGCGAACTCATCCGGCCGGCCGTAGCGGCCGAGCGGGATGGCGCCGCCCTTCTCGAAGCGCTCCTGGATCTTCTCGATCGTGACGCCCTCGCGCTTGGCGGTATCGGCGTCGAGCTGGGCGATGCGCTCGGTCGAGATGCGCCCCGGCTGGATCGCGTTCACGCGGATCCCGTCCGGGGCAAGCTCGGTGGAAAGCGTCTTCAGCAGACCGTGGACCGCTGCGCGCAGGCCGTTCGAGAGGATGAGCGTCCCGTACGCCGGCGATCCCGGCTGACGGACCGACGTGGACGTGGAGAACACGATCGAGCCCTTCGACGTCCGGAGCTCCGGCAGTGCGAGGCGGGTGAGCCGCACTGCGGAAAGGAGCGTGAGCTCGAAGGCCCTCTGCCACGCTGCGTCGTCGAGGTCCGCGAACGTCCCGGGCGTCGGACCACCCGCGTTCACGATGAGGATGTCGATGCCGCCGAGTGCCTGGACCGCGCCCTCGACGAACGCCGTGCAGCCAGCCTCGGTGCTCACGTCCGCCGCGATGCCCTTTTCGGCGCCGATCTCGTTCGCGACCTGCTCGATGCGCTCACGCTCGCGCGAGCAGATCACGACGCGTGCCTGCTCGGCGATGAATTCGGCTGCGATCGCCCGCCCGAGGCCTTTGCTCGCCGCGGCAACGAGGACGCGCTTGCCCGCGAGGCCGAGATCCACCGCTACTTCGGCCCGGCGGGCCTGGCGTTCATCGCGAAGCGCGCCCACACGACGCTGAGCACGGCGAGCCCGAAGAACAGGAGCGCGTGCTTGACGTGGGAGCCGGTCGGATCGTCGCCGACGAACGGATGGCTCGGTCCCGGCACCAGGTAGAAGACCGCGATGAGGAGGCAGATGACGGCGACCGCGAGCGGAAGAGCAGCCCGGTTCATTTCAGCTCCTTAGGCCAAGGATGATGAGCGACAGCACGCCGAATGCCCAGCAGTAGTACGCGAACGGATCGAGGCGACCGACCTTGAAGTAGCGCATGAGGAAGGTCACGCTCAGCCAGGCCGTGATCCCGGCCACGACGGCACCGGCAAGTGCCTGGCCAAGCATGGCCTGACCATCCGGACCGAACAGGAGCGGCACTTCGAGCAGGCCCGCCCCGAGGATGATCGGCGTCGCGAGCAGGAACGAGAACCTCGCCGAGGTCTCGTGGTCGAGACCGGCCGCGAGCCCGGCGACCATGGTCGCGCCGCTCCGCGAGATCCCCGGGAAGAGCGCCGCCGACTGCGCCGCGCCGATCAGCACCGCCTGGCGCCAGCTCAGGATAGCGATCGTGCTGCCTTCGCGCGCGCGCTGCCGGCGGACCCGCTCACCGATGAACAGCACGAAACCGTTGACGATGAGGAACGCCGCGGCGATCGCCGGGGCGGCGAACAGCACCTTCAGCTGCTTTTCGAAGAAGAGACCGATGACCGCGGCCGGGACGGTCCCGAGCACGACCATCCAGGCGATGTGCTCCTCGGGGTCGTCGCTCAGCTTTCCGCGCACGACGCTCCGCAAGAGTGCGCGGATGATCGAGACCCACTCGCGCCAGAAGAAGGTGAAGAGCGCGACGGCAGTCCCGAGATGGAGCATGACGACGAACGGCAAGAAGGTGTGCGAGCTCTGGTCGATCTTCCAGCCGATGAGCGCCGGGATGATCACGGTGTGACCGAGCGAGCTGACCGGAAAGAGCTCGGAGAATCCCTGCAGTGCCGCGAGGAGCAGCGCTTCGACGAGGCTCATTTACCTCATGGTCGCACGGGCGGCCCGGAGCGCGTCGTGGGCCTCGCGCTCGTGTCCGAGCACCACGTCGAGCGCCTTCGCGATGCCGCGCCGGTGGCCCGGGTCGATGAAGCGCATCGCGACCGACGGATCGAATGGCTTCGTGCCGAGCTTGTCGAGGGCCTCCACCACATAGCCGTACGACTCCGCCGCGCGCAGCAGGTCGCCGCCCGGCGTCGAGAAGAGTGACCGGAGACCTCGGAGGAAGCGACCCGCGGCGCGGCGCTTGTCGGCGAGCACGATGCGCATCGCGTGGTCCGCGAACGCCGCCGTCCCCGCGTGCTTCGCGTCCGCCCAGCGTGCGTCGTCACGGATGGCTGCGGCCCAACCGGTCAGCGCGGAGTCCGACGCGGCCGCGCGTCCGAGGCCGGCGTCGAGCCCGGCTTTCGCGACGGTCGGTCGATCGGGCTCGCTCCGCTCTCGGTCCAGGAACATCGGCCCGCCGTGTTCGGCGTCCACGAAGTCCGGCCAGCCGATCTCGCTTGGCTTGTCGCCCTTGTCGAAGAACGTCCGCACGAGGAACCGGTCCGGGTCGCTGTAGCCGACGATGAGCCCGAACTCAGGTGGCCCCACCGCGCCTCGGATGAGCGGCGGCAGCTTGCCGTCGATGGCCTCGCGGATCCGCGCGCCAACGAGCTCGCGCATGTCGTCGTCGTATGGAGGCGGGACGTCGTCGAGCCGCACGCCTGCGGCATGTGCCGCGAGCACCCGCGTCTCGGGATCGCGTGGGGTCGCCGCGAGCGGATCGAAGCCCGCAAGGTCGATGGTGACGTCGAACGCGGCGCCCGAGCAGCCCAGCAGCCAGTCGTACTCCGTCTTCGTCGCGACCGAGAGCGCCGCGGGAAAGCTGCACTCGTGACCCTCGCCGAAGCGGAGCGGTCCGATGTCGCGCAGCAGCTTGGTCAGGGCACCGGCCTACGCCCCACCGATGGACAGCTCGGAGATGACGAACGTCGGGCTCCCGATACCCGATGAGCCGAACACGAGGTCGTTCGCGACACCGGTGATCGACGACAGGAGGGT
Source organism: Candidatus Limnocylindria bacterium (assembly GCA_038227105.1). Taxonomy (GTDB): domain Bacteria; phylum Chloroflexota; class Limnocylindria; order P2-11E; family P2-11E; genus UBA4735. Next base: position 65,773 of record JBBRQB010000002.1, read on the forward strand.
CGTGAGGTTCCCCGCGATCGTGATGCCCTGGACCGGATAGAGCCGCTCGCCGCGCTCGAGGTAATCGCCCGTCGCACCGAGCGAGAACTCGCCCGAGATGGGGTCGATCGTGTGAAGATTCAGCAGCGACGTGATCCGCAGCGACCGGTCGAGGCCGCGTACGAGCTCGTCCGGTCCCGTCGCACCGGCCGCCAGGTGGAAGTTCGCCGCCCCGATGCGGCTCGGTGCGGCGTACGAGCCGCGCCGTGCGTTGCCCGTCGGCGCTTGCTCCATCTTCTTCGACGTCTTGAGCGACGAAAGGTAGCCGCGCAGCACGCCACCCTCGACGAGCGTCTGCGTCGTCGTCGCGACACCCTCGCCGTCGAACGGCGCGCTACGCAGTGCGCCCGGCGTTCGCGCGTCGTCGACGATCGTCACGTGATCGCTGGCGATGGCCGTACCGGTCTTCCCGGCGAACAGGCTCTTGCCCTTGATCACCGCGTCCGCGGAGAAGAGTGGGATGATCGCGCTCAGCAGCGACATGCCCATGAACGGATCGAGCACGATCGGGAGCTTCTGGGTCTTGAACGGCTTCGCCCCGAGCTTGCCGACCGCGCGCTCCGCGGCGACGCGGCCCACGGCGTCCGGATCGACGAGCCTGAACTGCCGCTTCGCCTCGCCGTGGTAGCCGATCTGCCGTTCGTCCCCGTCGGTCGCGACCGCGGACGTCCCGACGCTGAAGTACGTCTCCCGGTACGAGCCGCGGACGTCGGCCGTCGTCGCGACGATCGTGGCGAGCGATCCGTCGCTGTAGGTCGTCTTCCGGAATCCGCTGATCCGCTTGTCCACAGCCTTCGCCGCCAGCTCGACCGCGAGCGCGACCACGGTGCGCTGCGCGACGGAGCGGTCGTCGATCCCGGTCTCGTAGAGCTCGAGGTCCGGGCTATCGACCTTCTTCGTCGCGATGGAGACGTCGGGATCGGGCTCGGTGACCGATGCGATGTCCCGCGCTGACGTCACGCACTCTTCGATGCCCGCCGTCGAGAGGTCGCTCGTGTACGCGAACCCGACGTGCCCGCCGCGGAGCACGCGGACGCCGATGCCGCGCTCGCCTCGCGTGATGGCGTTCTCGACGGCGCCGTCGCGGACCTCGACCGATGTCGACTGGCCGTCCCGCAGGAAGACCTCTCCACCATCGACGCGCAGACCCGTGATCGATGCGATCGCCCGATCCACGACCGCATCGTCCGTCAGTCGCTCACTCATGCGGGTTGTGCGACCTTGCCGCCGACCACGACGCTCGGGATGCGGAGCGTCGGCTGCGCATCGGCGACCGGCGCGCCCTGCCCGTCCTTGCCGCAGGTGCCGACGGAATAGCCGAGGTCCCAGCCGACCATGTCGATCTCGCTCATGAGCTTCGGGCCCTGGCCGACGAGCGTCGCGCCGCGGAGCGGCTCGGCCTGCTTGCCGTCGCGGATCCGGTAGCACTCGGTGATCTCGAAGGCGAAGTTGCCGCTCACCACATCTACCTGGCCGCCGCCCATGCCCTTGACGAAGATCCCATCCGTGACCGACGCGAGGATCTCCGCCGGATCGGACGTCCCGCGCGCGATCATCGTGGTCGTCATCCGACAGATCGGCAGGTGGCGGAACGATTCACGCCGCCCGTTCCCGCTCTCCGCGATCCCGAGCTTCTTCGCGTGCTTCTTGTCGCTGAGGTATGTCTTCAGGATCCCCTTGTCGATGAGCACCGTGCGATGCGTCTGGGTGCCCTCGTCGTCCATCGCCGCGGTGCCCCGCGTGCCGGGGTCGGTCCCATCGTCGAGCACCGTGATCAGCTCGCTCGCGACCTTCTCCCCGAGGCGCCCCGAGTACACCGACATCCCCTTGAGATTCAGGTCTGCCTCGAGCCCGTGGCCGACCGACTCGTGGATCAGCGTGCCGCCGGCCTCGCTCGAGAGCACGACCGTGTATGTGCCGGCCGGCGCGGGCTCGGCGGCGACGTTCTGGACCGCGAGCCGCGCCGCGGTGCGCGCGGTCTCGAGGACCGCCTCCTCGGTGAGCATTTCGAAACCCTCGGTGCCGGCCTTTGCCTTGTAGCCGGACTCGAGGATCTCGCCCTGCTTCGCCGTTACGAGCACGCCGAACACGAGACGGGTGCGCGTGTCCGTCCGGAAGCGGCCCTCGCTGTTCGCGACGACCACGTCCTGCACGCTCTCCCGGTACAGCACGGTGACCTGATGGACGCGGGGGTCGAAGGCCCGCGCCTCCCGGTTGGCGAGCTTCATGAGCTCGACCTTGCGCTCGATCGCCACGGTCCGTGGATCGGTCGCGACGGTCGAGGGGCGGGGAAGTGTGTCGGCGGAGATCGCGGTGACCTCGCGCGTGCCGCCGTCGCCGGCGATGGCAGCGGCGGCGCGGCCGGCGATCGCGAGCAGGTCGTCGCCGTCGTTCACGTTTCCGTTGGCGTACACCCCCCGATCACCCGCCGTCACGCGGATGCCGGCGCCCTGATCGACGCCGGTGATGGCGTCCTCGAGCTTGTTGTCGTCGAGCGTGAGCGTCACCACGTTGTGCCGCTCCCAGAAGAGCTCCGCCCACTCGCCGCCGCGCGAGAGCGCGGTGCGAAGTGCGCGGTCGGCCGCCTTCTCCGTGACGGTCATGGTGCGAGGCAGCGTGAGAGTAGACATGGGCTCGCTCCTCCCCCTAGAAGACGCCGAGTCTAGCCAGAGTCGTCGCCGACGAGCGTGACGGTCACCTGACGGCGCCGCGGGCCGTCGAACTCCGCGAAGTAGATGCCTTGCCAGCGGCCCAGCGCGAGCTTCCCGCTGCGGACCGCGACGGTCACGGCGGTGCCGACCAGGATGGACTTGATGTGCGCAGGCGAGTTGCCCTCGGCATGCCGGTAGTCTCTAGCGTCGGGCACGAGCCGCGTGAGGGTCGCGAGCACGTCACGCTGCACGTCCGGATCGGCGTTCTCGTTGATGCAGATGCCCGCGGTCGTGTGCGCGACCGTGACCGTGCAGATGCCCTCGCCGATCCCCGATCCCTCCACGACCCCCGCCACCTGCGACGTGATGTCTATCGTTTCCGCCCTCGACCTGGTCTCGATCCGAAGCTCGTGGTGCAGGACGGTCACGCGTGCGCTGGCCCTGGGGCGTGCTCCGCGATGATCCGCGACAGCACCGAGGGCGATGCGTTGCCGCCGCTGACGACCAGCACCGTTCGTCCGCGCGCCATCACCACGCCGGAGCGCACCGCCGCGAGCGTGGCCGCGCCTGATGGCTCGACGAGGAGCGAGAGGTGCTCGAGGTAGTCGTACGTGGCCGACTCGATGGCCGTATCGGTCACGGTGACCATGTCGTCCACGTACTTCCTGATGAGATCGACGTTGAGCTGGCTCGTGCTCTTGGCGACGAGCTTGTCGGCGACGCTGTGCGGGTGATCCAGCACCACCGGGTGGCCCGCGGCGCGGGAACGCCGGACGGCATCAGCGCCCTCCGGTTCGACGCCGATCATGCGGACGGACGGCAAGCGCTCCTTCAACGCGAGCGCCGCGCCCGCGAGGAGACCGCCACCGCCGACGCCCACCAGGACCGTGTCGACGTCGGGCACGTCGTCGAAGATCTCGAGCCCGATCGTGCCCTGACCGGCCACGATGAGCGGGTCGGCGTACGGATGGACGAACGTCTTGCCCTGCGTGCGCTCGATCTCGTGCGCGAGCGCGAGCGTGTCGTCGTAGAGCTCACCCGACAGGAGCACCAGGGCGCCGTACGCGCGGCACACGCCGACGGTCGTCTCGGACACGCCGTTCGGCATGACGACGGTCGCGGGCGCGCCGAGCCGCCAGGCTGCGTACGACACGCCCTGCGCATGGCTTCCCGCGGATGCCGCGACCACGCCGCGCGCGCGAGCAGCGTCGTCGAGCGACGCGATCTTGTTGAGCGCGCCGCGCACTTTGAACGTGCGCGTGGGCTTGAAGGTCTCGATCTTCAGCAGGATCTCGGCGCCGAGCAGCTGCGATAGATAGGGGGAGCGCTCGATGGGCGCCCTGGGGAGGTAACGATCGACGACCACGCGCGCGGCAATGACATCGTCGAGGTCGACCATCGCCGCGACGATACTTCCAACATGCCAACCCGCGGCGCGGCCCGATGGCGTGCGACGGAGCGACTGCGCTCCGCCGGAGTGCCCGCGGCCGCTCTCGATGCGGATCTGCTGCTCGCCGACGTGCTCAAGGTGTCGAAGGAGATGCTCGTCGCACATCCGGAGGTCGAGCTCACCGCAGTGGAGTCGGATCGGATCGACGCGCTGGTCGAGCGGCGCTCCGCCGGGGTCCCGGTCGCGTACCTGCGCGGGTTCAAGGAGTTCTACGGCTTGCGTTTCGCGGTCGACGAGCGCGTGCTGGTGCCGCGACCGGAGACCGAGATCCTCGTCGATGCTGTGCGCGAGCACGTGGCCGGCCGCGCGCTGACGGTCGTGGACGTCGGGACCGGGTCCGGCGCGATCGCGGTCGCGCTGGCAGTGAGTGAGCCGCAGCTGCGCCTCATCGCGACCGACGTATCGCGGGACGCGCTCACGGTCGCACAGACGAACGCGGCTGCGAACGGTGCGCGGGTCGAGCTGCGAGTTGGAGATCTCCTCGCGCCGATCGCCGAGACGGTCGATGTCGTCGCGGCCAACCTTCCGTACCTGCGCGACGACGACCTCGAGGACCTGACCGGCGATCGCGCGTCGCTTGCCCACGAGCCGCGACTCGCGACGGTGGCGGGTCCCGACGGCCTCGCCCTCGCGCGACGCGCCATCGCGGATCTGCCGCGGGTGCTGTCGCCTGACGGCGCGGCGTTCTTCGAGTGCGATCCGCCCCAGGTCGGCGCGCTGCGCGTGCTCCTCGAGCCGCTCGGGACGGTCGACGTGCTGCGCGACCTCGCCGGGCTGGAGCGGGTGGTCCGCCTGCGGCGGTAGCGGGAGGTGGGTCCCGCCGGCGAGCCCGCCTATCATCGGCGGATGAAGACCCGCCTCCTACCGGCCGATGCGCCAGGGGCGGTGGAAGAGGCCGCGACCGCGCTCGAGAACGGGGAGCTCGTCGCGTTCCCCACGGACACCGTCTATGGCCTCGCCGCCGGTCATGACCATCTCCGCAAGCTCTACGTGGCCAAGGATCGGCCGAAGGACAAGCGGATCCCGATCCTGCTGTCCGACGTGACCAATCTCGAAGCGAGCGCGATGGTCACGCCCGCTGCGCGCGCGCTCGCCGCCCGGTTCTGGCCGGGCCCGCTCACGATCGTGCTCGTCGCGCCGCGCCGCGGGAAGATCGCGTTCCGCGTCCCGGCGAACGATGTCGCGCGCCGGCTCATCGCCGCGAGCGGCGGTGGCCTCCCGGTCACGAGCGCGAACCGCTCGGGCCAGCCGGACTCGACGACCGCGCAACGCGTGCTGGAACAGCTCGACGGCCGAGTGTCCATCGTCCTCGATGGGGGAACGACCGCCGGGACCATCCCTTCCACGATCGTCGACTGCACCACGGATCAGATCACCGTCCTGCGTGAGGGCTCGATCACGCGCGCGCAGCTCGAAGATGCGTTGCTCGGCATCGAGACGTATTCGTGAGGATCGGCATCGCGGCCGATCACGCCGGCGTCGACCTGCGGGATCAGCTCGCGCACCACCTCCGGCTCAAGGGTCATGAGGTGGACGACCTGTCGCCCGAGAACGACCCGGAGGATGACTACCCGCTCATCGTCGAGCCGCTGGCGCGCGCGGTCGCGTCCGGCCGGTACACCCGCGCCATCTTCTGTTGCGGCTCGGGTATCGGACCCGCGGTCGCGGCGAACAAGATCCCCGGCGTTCGCGCCGCGGTCGTCGAGCACGAATGGTCCGCGCGCGACGCGGTCGAGCACATCGACCTCAACCTGCTCACACTCGGGGAGCGGGTCATCGGCATCGAGATCGCGAAGGCCATCGTCGACGCCTACCTCGCCGCCGAGGTGCAGGGCGGACGTCACGAGCGCAGGCGAACGCAGATCGAGAAGCTGGAGAAGAGCACATGAGCGAGATCGAGAAGGTCGATCCCGAGGTGTATGCGGCGATCGAAGGCGAGCGGCGCCGTCAGGTGGACAAGATCGAGCTCATCGCTTCTGAGAACTACACGAGTCAGGCGGTCATGGACGCCGTCGGCAGCGTGCTCACGAACAAATACGCCGAGGGCTACCCCGGGCACCGTTACTACGGCGGCTGCGAATGGGTGGACGTCGCCGAGTCGCTCGCCATCGAGCGCGCCAAGGCACTCTTTGGGGCGCAGCACGCGAACGTGCAACCGCATGCGGGCGCGCAGGCGAACATGGCCGCCTATGCCGCGATCATCAAGCCGGGCGACACCGTGCTCGGCATGGCGCTCGACCAGGGTGGCCACCTCACGCACGGCTCGCCGGTCAACTTCTCGGCGCAGCTCTACAACTTCGTCGCGTACGGCGTGAAGCGCGACGACGAGCTCATCGACTACGACCAGATCGAGGCGCTCTCGAAGGAGCACCATCCCAAGCTCATCGTCGCGGGCGCGACCGCGTATCCCCGGTTCTTCGACTTCAAGCGGCTGCGCGCGATCGCTGACGGCGTCGGTGCGCTCCTCATGGTGGACATGGCGCACTTCGCGGGCCTCGTCGCCGCGGGCGAGCACCCGAACCCGGTCGAGCACGCGCAGATCGTCACGACCACGACCCACAAGACCCTGCGCGGACCGCGCGGCGGCATGATCCTGTGCACCGAGGAATACGCGAAGGCGGTGAACAAGGCCGTGTTCCCGTACGCCCAGGGCGGACCGCTCATGCACGTGATCGCGGGCAAGGCCGTCGCCTTCAAGGAGGCCGCGACGCCGGAGTTCAAGGTCTACGCGAAGCAGATCCGCACGAACGCGGTCGCGCTCGCGAACGCGCTGACGAAGGCAGGCCTGCGTGTCGTGTCCGGCGGTACCGACAACCACCTGATGCTCGTCGACGTGCGCCCCGTCGAGCTCACCGGCAAAGCGGCCGAGAAGCTGCTCGACGCGGTCGGGATCACCGTCAACAAGAACACCATCCCGTACGACCCGCAGAAGGCCGGCACGGCGTCAGGCATCCGCATCGGCACGCCCGCGATCACGACGCGCGGCATGAAGGAGGCCGAGATGGAGCGCATCGGCGCGCTCATCGCCCGCGCCCTGCGCGAGGCGAAGGACGAGACCATTGCCAAGCAGATCGCCGACGAGGTCCTCGAGCTGACCCATCGCTTCCCGGTACCCGGTATCAGCCGGGAGACGGCCCGAGCCTGACCGACCAGCTCCACGTCTCGACCCACCCGCTCGTGCGGGAGAAGGTGACGCGCCTTCGCGACGAGCGCACGCCCCCGCCCGAATTCCGGCGTCTGGTCCACGAGCTCGGGATGCTCGTCCTTTATGAAGCCACCGAGGATCTCGAGACAGCGCCGGCGGACGTCCGGACGCCGCTGGCGCCCTACACCGGCGTACGGCTGGCCGCGACGATCGGGCTGGTTCCGGTCTTGCGAGCGGGCATCGGCATGGTCGAGGCCGCGCTCCAGCTGATCCCCGAAGCGCAGGTCTGGCACATCGGTCTGTTCCGTGACGAACGCACCCTGCGACCGATCGAGTACTACAACAAGCTCCCGTCGTCGGCGACCGCCCAGGTCTGCCTCGTGCTCGATCCGATGCTCGCGACCGGCGGCTCGTCGGTCGCGACGATCGACATCCTCAAGAAGTGGGGCGCGAAGCGCGTGAAGTACGTCGGCCTCATCGCGGCGCCCGAGGGCGTGAAGGCGCTCAACGAGGCACACCCCGATGTGCCGATCCACGTCGCCGCATTGGACGAGCGCCTGAACGAGAAGGGCTACATCGTTCCTGGTCTTGGCGACGCGGGCGACCGGCAGTTCGGCACGAGCTGATGTCCTCGTTCCTCTCCGCCCCGAGCACATCGACCGTGCTGCTGTTCGCGGGATCCGCGCTGCTCGCGTTCGTTCTGGCGCTCCTCCTCACCCCGCTCTCGGGCGTGCTCGCGCGGCGTCTCGGTCTGATGGATGTGCCCGGTGGCAGGCGGCAGCATCCCGAGCCGATCCCACGCATCGGCGGGCTCGGTATCGCGGGCGCGTTCGGCCTCGCGATCCTCGCGTTCTGGCTGATCGACCGCTTCAACGGGCACGCGTTCCTCATTCCCGAAGAGGTGCGCACGCCGCGGTTCACCCTCACCGCGCTTGCCGCGGTCCTCGGTCTCGCCGTGGGGCTGCTCGATGACGCGTTCGATCTGCGCGCGCGCTGGCAGATGCTGGGCTATCTGCTGATCGCGGGGGTCATCGTCGCCGCGGGTATCCGCATCGACTTCATCAACGACCCGCGCGGCGACGGGGTCATCACGCTCGCTCTGCCGCTCGCCGTCGGCTTCACGGTCTTTTGGATCGTCGGGATGAACAACGCCCTCAACTTCATCGACGGGCTCGACGGCCTCGCCGCGGGGGTCGCCGGCATCGCTGCCGTCGCGCTCGGCGCGACCGCCCTGCTCCCCGCGGTGAACGAGCCGTTCGTCGCGTGGATGAACTTCACGCTCGCGGGCGCCATCTTCGGGTTCCTCGTCTTCAACTTTCACCCGGCACGGGTGTTCCTGGGGACCACCGGCGTGGCGTTCATCGGCACGATGCTGGCGGTGCTCTCGATCTTCGCCACGGCCAAGGTCGCCGCCGCGCTGCTCGTGCTCGGCGTGCCGATCATCGACACCTTCTACGTGATCATCCGCCGCATGGTCACCGGCCAGGCGCCGTTCGCCCCGGACCGCGGCCACTTCCATCACAAGCTGCTGGACGTCGGGCTGTCGCACCGCCAGGCGGTGCTCCTCATCTATGCCATCACACTCGGCCTCGGTGCGCTCGCGTTCGTCTCGAGCGGGCGGGCGCAGGCGTACTCGTTCGTCGGCTTCCTCGCGGTGTTCGGTGTCGCGGTGCTCGCGCTGTCGCAGCGGAGCGCAAAGGCCTCGGAGCTCGACCCGAACCTCTATCCCGACCGGGCGGAATAGCGCCGGCGGTCCCGTGGGAAACATCAAGGTCGGCACCTGCTCGTGGACGGATCCGACCCTTATCGCGTCGGGCTGGTATCCCGAGAAGATCGCGAAGAAGGCCGACGAGCGGCTGCGCTTCTACGCCGAGCGGTTCCCGGTCGTTGAGAACGACGCCGCGTACTACGCGCTTCCGGATCCGAAGCAGGCCCAGCTCTGGACCGAGCGCACGCCGGACGGATTCACCATGGACTTCAAGGCGTTCGGCACGATCACGACGCATCCGATCGACCCGAAGCGGCTGCCGAAGGCGATCCGCGAGATGCTGCCCGCCGAGCTGCAGGCGAAGCAGCGCCTCTACCCGAAGGATCTCCCGGCCGAGGTACAGGACGAGATCCACGCGCGGTTCTGGATCTCGCTCGATCCGCTCCGCAAGGCGGGGAAGCTGGGCGCGATCCTCCTCCAGTACCCGGACTGGTTCGTGATCTCGCACCAGAACAAGGACGCGATCCTCCGCGCCCGCGAGCGGCTGCCCGACGACCGCCTCGCGGTCGAGTTCCGCAACGAGACCTGGATGAGCGAGCGCAACCGCGCCGAGACGCTGAAATTCCTCGCCGACCACGACCTCACGTACGTCGCGGTCGACGAGCCACAGGGCTTCTCCTCGAGCGTCCCACCGGTCGCCGCCGTGACCTCGGGCCGCCTCGCGATCGTCCACTTCCACGGGCGCAACGCCGAGAACTGGAAGAAGAAGGGGATCAGCGCCGCCGAGCGCTTCGACTACCGGTACACGAAGGAAGAGCTTGCGGAGTGGCTCGGCAAGATCCAGCACCTCGCCGACGACGCGGACGAGGTGCACGTGCTGATGAACAACTGCTACGCGGACAAGGCTGTGACCAATGCGGCTGAAATCTCCCACATGCTAGACAAGGATGCTTGACATTTAGACAAGTGAGCCATACGCTCCGGAAACAGCCAATTTCGGAGGTTCGACATGATGTCCCAAGCCGCAGCGAGCCGGGCCTACACCCGTGAATTCATGATCGCGATGGCGGCATACGTGGTCGCGGTCTTCGTTACCGTTCGTTTCACGCCGGACGTCGATCCGGTCCTGCGCGTTCCGTGGGTACTGATCCCACTCATCCCAGCGGGTACGGCTTCCTCGAGAACGCTGGCTTCCCCCAGCTCAGCTACGTCTTCGTCTTCCCGCTGATGATCTTCCTCTGGGGCATCGGCGGCGCGATCGCGTCGCGGCGGTACCGCTGATGAAGAACAAGCTCAAGGTCCTGCGTGCCGAGCGCGACTGGTCCCAGGCCGAGCTCGCCGAGCGGCTCGATGTATCGCGTCAGACCGTGAACGCACTGGAGACGGGGAAGTACGACCCCAGCCTTCCGCTGGCCTTCAAGATCGCGCAGCTTTTCGGGACGCGGATCGAGGACCTGTTCGACCCTGAGACCCAGGGCTAGCGGCCCTTCGACCTCGTTCGAGCCGTACGCTCCGCGATGGTCGCCGAGTTTGCGGCGACGGCGGAGCGGATCAGGGCTTTGAACGCCGTCTCATTGATCTTTTCCCCCTCGCGGATGTCGATGGCCCGCCGGACCTTGCCCTCGAGGCTGGAGGTGAAGAGCTTCTTGGGGTCCTTCAATGAGGCGCCCCGGAAGAACGTGAGCTTCACCGCTTCCTTGTATGACTCCCCGGTGCACACGCCCCCGTCATGGGACCAGACCGGAATACCCGGCGAGCTCGGCTTCTCCCATTTCCATTCCTCCTGGATCTTGGGGTCGGCTACGTGAATGAGGTTCCTAATGTGGGCGAGGGTCTCCCCGCGCCAATCACCCAAGTCCTTGATCCGTGTCGTGATCTTCTTGGAAGCGGTCGCGCTAACGGCGTTCATGTTCCCTCGGACCCGATCTCATGCTGCAGAGGACGATAACCCTCGCGCCGGCCCTTCTCATCGCGCTAGTCAGTCGCTTGCCAGCGCACCAGGTATGCCCGAGGCGGCTCGGTGATGCCCTTCAGCGTGACTGACCGTTCTTCCATGGGCGGCACGTTGGATGTACGGACGAGGCCTCGCACGATGTCGCTGACGATCAGCTCGTCCGCCGCCGCGTTCTGGGCCAGCCGGGCGGCGACGTTGACCGCGCTGCCCACGAATTGCCCATCGTGCGGGACCGGTTCGCCGGCATGGATGCCGATCCCCACACGAATGGGTCGTTCGGCGGTCGACGTGCGCTGCGCGGCACGCTGTATCGCAACGCCGCACGCGAGGGCCTGCCTCGCGCTGTCGAACACCACGTAAAAGCTGTCGCCCTCCGTTTTGACCTCGCCGCCGCCGGCCCGGGCGATCTCGTTCCGCACGAGCGTGCGATACGTCCGGATCAGCTCGGCGGCGGCGGCATCGCCATTGCGCTCAACGAAGCTCGTGAAGTCCCGCAGATCGGAGAACAGGAACGTCCGCGTGTCGAGCGCGGTCGCGAGGAGCCGCTGGGACCGTGAGCTCATGACCGCACCGATGATCCCGGTCAGCACGAGCGCCGTGACGATGACGGCGGTCCGGATCACCCCGACCTGCCCTGGAACGGGCTCTCCAAAGGTGATGCTCCCTGGCGCACCGATCGCGGCGATGGCGAAGAGCCCGACGTAGCAGATCGCGCAGACGACGCCGGCGGTGAAGGCGAGCCGTCTCGATTGGCGGAGGGCCGCAAGCGCGACGAGCGGGAAGTAGAGATAGATGTGGACCACGTTCGGCCCAAAGCTCGGATCGTTCCGGACGATCACGATCGACACGACTACCGCGGTCAGAAATAGCGCGTCGATCAAGGTGGCGGCCAGACCCAGCCAGGGGGAATATCGGCCGCCGGCCAGCCCGCGGTCGAGTCCGACCGCCGCCGCGAGCCAGGCGAGCCCGACGACGGATGAGGTCATCGCCCCCGGCAGCCCACCGGCGAACGCGGAGATCGCGAGCGCGAGCCCGACGATGAGGATCATCCAGATACGCAGCCGCGCGATGCGTCTCTCGACGTAGGCCGCTTCGTCACGCAGGTAGCGACCGACCGTGTCGTTGGCGTGGGTCATCCCGGCCAGCGTACTTGGCTAGGATGCGGCGATGCCCCGACCCATCGCCGACTTCGAGCCACGCGAGCGCATCGTGCCGATCCCGCACACGACGCGGCGCTTCTCCTGCCGGTCTGCGCTCGCGTTGTCACCGGATGCCCGCACGCTCGCGTTCCTCGGCGACTTGGGTGCGGGCACCTATTCGGCCTGGACGCTCCCGCTCAACAGGGCCGGCAAGCCATCACCCGCGCTCGGCGTCGAGGGCGCGGCGCTGCGGTCGCTCGCGTGGTCGAAGCGTGGCGATCTCATCGGCGCGGCCGACCGCGGCGGCACCGAGCTCCATCAACTGTACGTTGCCCGAAGCGACGAGCGCGTCGAGAAGCTTTCGTGGTCTGAGGGTGAGCGTGTCCAACGGCTCCTCTCGTGGAACGCCGTGTCCCCCGATGGCTCGCGCGTGGCGTTCTCGTCGAACGCGCGCCAGCCCACGGACATGGACATCGTCATGGAGGACGTCGAGCGGGCGACGGAGCGCGCGCTCGTTACCGGTCCGGCATGGCACGTCGTCGGCGGGTGGTCGCCCGACGGAAGGTCGCTGCTCGTGATGCGCGTATCCGCGAACACCGATCAGGATCTGTTCATCGTCGATCCGGACACCGGATCGGCAACGCACATCACGGAGCACGACGGTGACGTATCGAACGTCCCAGCCGGGTGGCTTGCCGACGGGCGCCCGCTCGGCATGACCGATCACGGACGGGAGCACCTGTACCTCGCCGCGTACGACCGCATGACCGGCGAGCGCGAGGTCATCGACGCGCCGGAATGGGACGTCGAGCTCGCCGCCTCATCGGCCGACGGCCGGACACAGATCTGGTCGGTCAATGCGGACGGCTACTCGACGCTCCGCTGGCAGCGCGACCGCAGGCGCGTGGGCGAGCGCGACCTGCAGGGCGTCTGCGAGGACCTCGTCATCTCGGCGGACGGCTCGCTTGCGGCATTCCATCGCACGTCCGCCACCGAGGCGCCGCAGCTCTGGGTCCTCGACACCGTCACCGGTGATGCGCGCATGGTGTTCGAGACCGCGCGCACCGTGACCCCTCGTGAGCTGGCGGAGCCTGAGCTCATCCGGATCACGGCGCAGGACGGCGACATCCCCGCGTTCATCTTCCGGCCAAGGAACGCGACCGGCCGGACCCCTGCGGTGCTCTACCCGCACGGCGGGCCCGAAGGGCAATCGCGTCCCGGCTTCCCGGACCGCATGGCCTACCTCCAGGCGCTCGTCGACCGCGGCATGACGCTCGTCGTGCCGAACATCCACGGCTCGACCGGCTATGGGCGCTCATGGCAGAAGGCGATCCACCGCGATTGGGGAGGCATCGACGCCCGCGACCTGCGCGCCGTGGCCGACTGGATGGCGAACGATCCGCGTATCGACCCGAAGCGGCTCGCGGTGTACGGCGGCTCCTACGGCGGGTTCGCCACGCTCGTCTGCGTCACGACGATGCCGGACCGCTGGAAGTGCGCGGTCGACGTCTTCGGTGTCGCGAACCTCGTCACGATGATCGAGCACGCGCAGCCGAACTGGCGGCGCTTCCTCAAGCTCTGGATCGGCGATCTCGAAACGGACCGCGCCAAGCTCGTCGAGCGATCACCGATCACACATATGGACACCGTGCGCTGCCCGATGCTCGTGGTGCAGGGCACGAACGACCCGCGGGTGCCGAAGGAAGAGTCCGATCAGGTCGTTGAACGGCTCCGCGCGCGCGGCATCCCGGTCGAGTACATGGTCTTCGAGGACGAGGGCCACGGGTTCACCAAGCGCGCCAACTCCGACAAAGCCCACGCGCGGATCGTCGACTTCCTGACCGAGCAGCTCGCTCCCTAGCGAAGCGCCGCGCGCGTGTCGCCCAGGACCTCGTCGATCGTCGCGCCTTCGTACGAGTGGACGAGGTCCGCGAACCTGAAGAACGGACCACTTACCCTGCCCGCGGCGAATCGGAACTGCCCCTGGGGTCCGCCGGCCGAAAAGTAGTGCTGTCCGCCGCCGGCCGGTCCATAGGAGTTATCCCACCCCGTGGCGAACAGCAGCCACTCGTCGCTCGGCCGTACGTCAAGGTTCGGGCAGACGTCCTCGAGCACTCGGATCTCGGGGGTCGCCGCGCCCTTGAGCGTTTCGACGACGCGGAACGTCGTGCGGCGCGCGTCGCGCGTGGGCCGAGATCCGAATCCCGGCGTGAGCTGCACCGTGTCCTGTGCGATCGCGACCGCGCGGACGATCACATCCGCCTTCCTGGCCATGTCGGAGAGCGCCGTGAAGTGATCGACCCAGCTCACCGTGCAATCGAGGGTCGTCGCGGTGGTGACCCGTGGAGTCGACGAGGCCCTGGACGACGCGGTCGCGGAAGCGCTCGCGGAAGCGCTCGCTTGAACGGTCACGGGATGGCCTGCGGTCGTTTCGCATGCCGCCAACACGAATCCCAGGGCGATCGCTCCGATGCGCACACTCCATAGACGCACGGGCATCCCGGTCAGTTGCGCAGTGCCTTCCGCAGCACGTAGCGGGTGCCGTAGACCTCGTCGCCGAAGCTCAGGATCTTGTTGTCCACCCAGCCCGTCGGAAGCATCGCGGCCTGCACGTCGTCCCAGGAGAGCAGACCGGGCCGGAGGAACGGCTTCTTCCAGACGACGATCCAGATCGCGCCCTCGGTGCTCATGATCCGCGTGAGCTCCGCCGCGAGGGCGTTCGCGCCGATCGGCTCGAGCGCGAAGCACAGGCACAGGCCGCAGCGCGACGCGCGATAGCGGAGCGGGAGCTCGAGCTCCGCGCGGTCGAGCTGACCGGCGAGGTGCTCGATGGGCTTGTCGTAGGCGGCCACCTCGCCGATCCGAACGGCCGGTTGGCCGCTCGGGACGCCAAGCTTTGGGACGACCTCATCAGCTGGCCGGAGGCCTTTCGGACGTGTCATGACTGAAAGTATCGGCGGGAACGGGGCTTGCATGGCTGGTCACATGGCACTGACCCAACGGCGTGCGCGGCCGATCCTCATTGTCGACGACGATCGGGACATCCTCGCGGTCGAGCGGGCGTTGCTGGCGGAGCACGGCTTCGCCGTGCGCGAGGCGCATAACGGAGCCGAGGCGCTGATCGCGATGGACGAGGATCCGCCCGCGCTGATCGTCCTCGACGTCCAGATGCCTGGCATCGACGGGCCGACGTTCGCGCGCAAGCTTCGCATGCGGTTGAAGCACGTACCCCTGGTCATCGTCACCGGCGTCGCCGATCCGAAACGCGAGGCCGACCGCTGCAACGCCGAGGCGTTCCTGCGCAAGCCGTTCCACGCGGATGACCTGCTCCGCCTCGTACGCCGATTCTCCTCCTGACTAGCATCCGGGCATGACCGCCCGGCTGCTCGTCAAGCATCCCGACGGCGTGCGCGAGGCGCCGCCGGCGGATCTCTCTGAGCTGCGCGGCACGCCGTCGTGGCTCGACATCCTTGATCCGAGCGACGCCGAGCTATCCCTCATCGCTGAGGAGCTCGGCCTGCATCCCCTGGCGGTCGAGGACGCGCGCGACCGCCACGACCGCCCGAAGGCGGATTCCTACGAGGGCTACTACTTCATCGCCTTCACCGCGATCCAGTCGGCGAGCCCCGGCTCGATCACGGCCGACCTCTTCTCGATCTTCGCGTTCGCCGACGTCCTCGTGACGGTGCGCCACTCCGAATGGCGCCCGCGTCAGGATGTCGAGCGCCGCTGGCGCGAGGGCCGGCTCCCGAACGTCGGGATGCTCCTGCACGCCCTCCTCGACGCGACGGTCGACGGGTACTTCCCGATCGTCGACGACTACGGCGAGCGCGCCGACGTGCTCGAGGCGCTCATCCTTCAGGACACCGACGGGAGCGCTCTGCGGACGTCGCTGTCCGAGCTCTTCCTGTTGAAGCGCGATCTGCTCCGGTTACGGAAGCTCATCGCGCCCGAGCGTGAGGTCCTCCAGGTGCTGAGCCGCGGCGACGTCGGCTGCTTCGGGCCGGAGGAGCGCCGTTACTTCCAGGATCTGTACGACCACGTCGTGCGGGTGACCGACGAGATCGACACGCTGCGGGATCTGGTGAGCAACGTGGTGGACGCCAACCTCGCCGCCGTCTCGAACCGGCTGAACGAGGTCATGAAGGTCCTGACGGCCGTTGCGACGATCCTCCTGGTCATGACGGTCGTGACCAGCTTCTTCGGCCAGAACTTCGTGGCGTTCATCCCGTACGACTCGCCGGTCGTGTTCTGGGGCTCGATCGTCTTTACGGTCCTCGCCGCCGGCTCGCTCGCCGTGTACTTCCGACGCAAGCGCTGGCTCTAGCGCTGCACCGCGCGGCCCCGCGTGCGCGGCCTGCGGTTTGCCCATAAACTGACGTTGCCTTGGCCGCTCTCCGCACCCCGGGTGGAGCGCGTTGAACGCGGCGATCCTGGGCCAGGTCGGACTCATCATCGCGGTCCCTATCGCGTTAGGCGCCTGGCTCGGTCTCAAGCTCGATGCCGCGCTGGGTACCTCGCCCTGGGGACTGCTTGGTCTGATCTTCCTGGGGATGGCTGCCGCTGGTGGAGGCGTGGTCGTGCTGATCAAGCGGTATACGGAGGAGAACCCAGTGACGCCGTCGAGCGAGCGTGCGCGCGAGGCCGGCCGCAAGTGGCAGGCCGAGACCGCTGACGAAGAGCGACGCAAGGACGAAGAGCGCTAGTGGACTTCCTGTTCCCGGACGGCTTCAAATTCCCGGACATCCCGAGCCACTTCGCGCTCACCGGTGAGCCGCTGTTCGAGATCGGGCCGGTCAGCTACACGAACGCCCATCTCACGATGCTCATCGTCATCGGCGTGCTCACGCTCCTTTCGATCATCGCGACCCGGAAGATGCAGGTGCAGCCGCGCGGTCTGCAGAACGCCGCCGAGATGCTCGTGCAGGGACTTTCCGACTTCGTCGTCGGTATCGGTGGCCCTGCGGCCACGAGGTACCTGCCGCTCTTCGGGACGCTGTTCCTGTTCATCGTCTTTTCCAACTGGCTGTCGGTCGTCCCGCTCGTCGGGCAGATCGAATGGCTGCACTCGCCGACCGCCGACTACCACATCACGTTCGCCATGGCGTTCGTCTCGTGGGTCGCGTACCAGACCGAAGGGTTCAAACATCTCGGGTTCGGCTACGTGAAGCGGTGGTTCAACTTCAGCGGCTTCAAGGACGGCCCGTTCATCGGCGGCATCTTCATCCTCGTCGGGCTCATCGAGCTCTTCAGCGAGATCTTCCGGATGCTCACGCTGACGCTCCGTCTCTGGGGCAACGTCTTCGGTGGCGAGATCATGCTCACCGTCATGAGCGCGCTCCTGTTCGTGCCGGGGCTCGCGCTCCCGTTCGTCGGGCTCGAGGTCTTCATCGGTCTCGTCCAGGGACTGGTATTCGCGCTCCTCGTGCTCATGTACTTCGTGCTCGCGATCGAGTCGCACGATGAATCTCACGAGGAGGGTAGTCACAGCGACACCGACCGTGTCGCCAACGAAGAGCAACACCCCGCAGCCGTCGCCGCGTAGCGAATAAGACAAGGAGAACAACACCGTGGATTTCAACGGTCTTGCCGCCGGCCTCGCCGTCGGTCTCGGCGTCATCGGTCCCGGTCTCGGTATCGGCATGCTCACCGCGAAGTCATCTGAGGCGATCGGGCGCAATCCCGACGCCGCAGGCGCGATCCGGACGAACATGATCCTCGGTGCCGCGCTCGCCGAAGGACTCGGCATCCTCTCGTTCGTGCTCGGCATCCTCCTCTGGACGAAGATCCACTAGTGGTAGCCGGCAAGGGGCGTAAGGAGATGACGACATGACCGTGCAGCCGTATTGGGTGCTGGTCGCGATCGTCCAGTTCCTCCTGCTCTTTTTCCTGCTGCAGAAGTTCCTCTGGGGTCCCATCCAGAAGACGCTGCAGGCACGCGCCGACCGGATCCGCGAGGGGCTCGAGAACGCGGAAGCCGCGAAGCGCGAGCGAGCGGAGATGAAGACCCAGGTCGAGGGGCTGATCGCCGAGGCCCGCCGCGAAGCTGCCGCGCTGTCCGAGCGCGCGGTCCAGGCGGCCGAAGCCGCCGCAGCCGAGACCCGCGCGCAGGCCAAGGTGGAAGGCGACCGCATCCGCGAGCGCGCTCGCGCCGACGCGGAGCAGCTGCACCAGCAGGCGCTCTCGCAGCTGCGGGCGGAGGTCGCCTCGATGGCCGTTCTCGCGGCCAGCCGGATCCTCGGCAAAGAGGTCGACGCGAAGACACATCAGGCGCTCATCGAGCGATCGCTCGACGAGGCCGGCACCGAGCTGGGGAAGGCCAACTAGGTGGCATTGTCGGGCTCGGGCCCTCGGCGCTATGCCGAGGCGATCTACGACCTCGCCGCTGCCGATAAGGCTGTCGACGCATACCGGTCGTCGCTCGATGCGCTCGCGACCGCCATCACCCCGCAGGTCATCCGCGTCCTGCGTGATCCGAGCGTTCCGCTGAAGAGCCGGCTCGCCGCCATCGACGCGGCGACCAAGGGCCAGCCCAAGGCGATCCGATCGGTCCTCCTGCTCCTCGAGCAGCGTGACCGCATCGCTCTCCTTCCCGACATCGCGCGTGAGTTCGGCGACCTCGTCGATCGCCGCGCCGGGATCGTCAAGGCCAAGATCACGACGGCAGTCCCGCTCGATGACGCGCAACGGAAGACGTTCGTCGCGCGACTCGAGAAGAGCTCGGGCAAGCAGCTCCGGGCGACCTTCGCCGTGGATGATTCATTGATCGGTGGTGCACGGGTGCAGCTCGGCGACCACCTCGTCGACAGCAGCGTCCGCGCACAGCTCGAGGCGCTTCGCGCCCGACTCGCGACCTAAAGGAGAAACATCGTGCCAACGACCGCCTCAGAGATCACCGACATCATCAAGGCCCAGATCAAGAGCTTCGAGGGCCAGTCCGAGTCCGCGGACGTCGGCACCGTCGTCGAGATCGGTGACGGCATCGCCCGGATCCACGGGCTCGCGGGCTGCATGGCCTCGGAGCTCCTGGACTTCGGCAAGGACGTCTTCGGGCTCGCGTTCAATCTCGAAGAGGACACCGTGAGCGCGATCATCCTCGGTGACTACACCGGCATCGAGGAGGGCGGCGAGGTCCGCACCACGGGCCGCATCGTCGAGGCCACGGTCGGCGACGCGCTCATCGGCCGCGTCGTCGACCCGCTGGGACGGCCGCTCGACGGTAAGGGTCCGATCGCGAGCACGGACAAGCTCCCGGTCGACGTTGTGGCCCCCGGCGTCATCACGCGCCAGAACGTCGACACCCCGGTCCAGACGGGCATCAAGATCATCGACGCGCTCACGCCGATCGGCCGCGGGCAGCGACAGCTGATCCTTGGCGACCGCCAGACGGGCAAGACCGCCGTCGCGATCGACACGATCATCAACCAGAAGGGCAAGGATCTCATCTGCATCTACGTCGCCGTAGGGCAGAAGGAGTCGTCGGTCGCGAAGATCGTCGCCACGCTCGAAGAGCACGGCGCGATGGAGCACACGATCGTCGTCATCGCAGGCGCCTCATCGCCCGCGACGCTGCAGTACCTGGCACCGTTCGGCGGCTGCGCGATGGGTGAGTATTTCCGGGACAAGGGTCAGGACGCGCTCGTCGTGTACGACGACCTTTCCAAGCACGCGTGGGCGTACCGCCAGGTCTCGCTGCTCACGCGGCGCCCGCCCGGCCGCGAGGCCTACCCGGGTGACGTCTTCTACCTGCACTCCCGCTTGCTCGAGCGCGCCGCCCGTCTGAACAAGGAGAACGGCGGCGGGTCGCTCACGGCGCTCCCGATCATCGAAACCCAGGCGAACGACGTGTCGGCGTACATCCCGACGAACGTCATCTCGATCACCGACGGCCAGATCTACCTCGAGACCGACCTGTTCAACCAGGGCATCCGGCCCGCGATGAACAGCGGCCTCTCGGTGTCCCGGGTCGGTGGCGACGCCCAGACAAAGGCCATGAAGGCCGTCGTGCGGAGCCTGAAGTCCGACCTTGCCCAGTTCCGCGAGCTTGCCGCATTCGCGCAGTTCGGCTCGGACCTGGACAAGGCCACGCAGCAGCAGCTCCGCCGCGGCGAGCGCGTGGTCGAGGTCATGAAGCAGCCGCAGTACCAGCCGCTCTCGCTGGTCCAGGAGGTCGTGATCATCTTCGCCGCGACCAACGGCTACATCGACGACATCCCGACGCGACGGGTCAAGGACTTCGAGCGCGACCTGTACCGCTACCTCGAGACCTCATACCGCGAGCTCGCGGACTCGATCGCGAAGGACAAGAAGTTCGACAAGGACATCGAGCAGAAGGTCCGCACGATGATCGAGGAATTCAAGAAGATCAACAGCTACGCCGAGCAGGCACCCGAGAAGCCGGCCCAGATGCCGTCCGCACCGAAGCAGGATGCGCCGACCGAGCCGGGCGCTCCGAAGAAGCAGGACGCTCCGAGCGCTCCGGACGCTCCGAAAAAGCAGGAGGCCAAG
The DNA here is from genome assembly GCA_038227105.1 of Candidatus Limnocylindria bacterium. GTDB lineage: Bacteria > Chloroflexota > Limnocylindria > P2-11E > P2-11E > UBA4735. The sequence continues at coordinate 86,367 of JBBRQB010000002.1, forward strand.
GCCTAAGTGCCGTCTGAACGGGATCTTCGCCGCCGCGCGAAATCCATCAAGAACATCCAGCAGCTCACGCGCGCGATGCAGCTCGTCGCCGCATCGAAGATGCGCCGTGCCCAGGAGGCCGTGCTGGCCTCGCGTCCGTTCGAGGAGAAGCTGCGGTCCGTTCTGAACGATCTCGCGCCTTACGCTGATCCCGAGCTCAGCCCGCTCCTCCAGCGCCGTGAGGTCAAGAAGATCGCCGTCGTCCTCATCACGACCGACCGCGGCCTCGTCGGCCCGATGAACGTCAACCTGTTGCGCGCGACGACGAGGTTCGTCGCCGAGAAGGGCGACGCCACATACATCGCCGTCGGCCGGAAGGGCATCAGCAGCCTTCGACGGCAGCGAGCCCCGCTGACCGCGGAGTTCCCGAATATCCCGGACCGTCCATCGACCGCCGACACGAATGCGATCGCGCGCACGGCGGTGGACGAGTTCGTCAACGGCAACGTCGATGAAGTCCACCTTGCGTTCACGAAGTTCATCAACACGCTGCGCCAGGAGCCGACGATCCGCCGGCTCCTTCCGCTCGAGCCCGAGGCCGAGCGGGCCAAGGAGGCTGCGGTGCAGTACCTCTTCGAGCCCGATCCCGCCGAGGTGATGAACCTCATCGTCCCGCGCTTCATCGAGGTCGCCGTGTATCAGGCGATCCTCGAATCGAAGGCATCGCAGTTCTCAGCGCAGATGGTCGCCATGCGCAACGCGACCGACGCCGCGAGCGACCTCATCGGCGACCTCACGCTCGCCGCGAACAAAGCACGCCAGACCAGGATCACCAAAGAAATGCTTGAGATCGCTTCGGGCGCCGAAGCGCTGAAGGGGTAGCGATGTGACGGTAGCGACAAAGTCCACGAAAGAAGAAAGTCCCGCCGGAGGCGGAAAAACGGGGGAGATCGTCCAGATCATCGGACCGGTCCTCGACGTCAAGTTCGAGGAGGGCGAGCTTCCGGAGATCTACCACGCGCTCACCGTGAAGCGCGACAACGGCGAGATCGTCGTCGCCGAGGTGCAGCAGCACCTTGGGAACAACTGGGTGCGCGCCGTCGCCATGATGACGACCGACGGGCTGCGTCGCGGGATGGAGGCCATCAACACCGGCAAGTCCATCACCGTCCCCGTCGGCGCCGAGACCCTCGGTCGGGTCTTCAATGTCGTCGGCGAGACCATCGACGGCAAGGGCCCGGTCAAGGGCACCCGACGCGACCCGATCCATCGCGCTCCGCCGCTCTTCACCGACCAGTCGACGACCGCAGAGATCTTCGAGACCGGGATGAAGGTCGTCGACCTCATCTGCCCGTTCCTCAAGGGTGGCAAGTCCGCGGTGTTCGGCGGCGCCGGCACTGGCAAGACCGTCGTCATCCAGGAGCTCATCCGAAACGTCGCCGCCGAGCATGGCGGCTACTCCGTCTTCTGCGGCGTCGGCGAGCGCTCGCGCGAGGGCACGCAGCTTCTCGGCGAGATGCACGAGTCCGGCGTCATCGACAAGATGGCCATGGTCTTCGGGCAGATGAACGAGCCGCCGGGCGCGCGTCTCCGCGTCGCACTCACCGGCCTCACCATCGCCGAATACTTCCGCGATGAAGAGGGCCGTGACCTCCTCATCTTCATCGACAACATCTTCCGGTTCACCCAGGCCGGTGCGGAGGTATCCGCGCTCCTCGGCCGCATGCCGAGCGCCGTCGGCTACCAGCCCACGCTCGGCACCGAGATGGGTGAGCTGCAGGAGCGGATCACCTCCACCAAGAAGGGATCGATCACGTCGCTCCAGGCCGTGTACGTGCCGGCGGACGACTACACCGACCCGGCGCCCGCGACGACGTTCGCTCACCTCGACGCGTCGATCCGCCTCGAGCGGTACCTCACCGAGCTGTCCCTCTACCCGGCTGTCGACCCGCTGAGCTCCACGAGCCGCGCGCTCGACCCGCTCATCGTCGGCCAGGAGCACTACGACGTCGCACGTGAGGTACAGCGCGTGCTGCAGCGCTACAAGGACCTCCAGGACATCATCGCCATCCTCGGCGTCGACGAGCTCTCCGACGATGACAAGGTGCTCGTCGCCCGAGCCCGCAAGATCCAGCGGTTCCTCGCGCAGCCGCTCAACGTCGCGAAGCAGTTCACCGGCCTCGACGGCGTCTACGTGAAGGTCGCGGACACCGTCCGTTCCTTCAAGGAGCTCCTTGAGGGCAAGCACGACGACCTGCCTGAGCAGGCGTTCTTCAATGTCGGCACCATCGAGCAGGCCCGCGAGAAGGGCGAGCGCATGGCCAAGGAGCAAAGCTCCTAGTGCCCATCCGCCTCGAGATCGTCACGCCCGAGCGCCTCGTCCTCACGGACGACGTGGACATGGTCATCGCTCCCGCGAGCGAGGGCTACGTCGGGATCCTTCCACACCACGCGCCGCTGCTCACGACCCTCGGGCCGGGTGAGCTGCGGATCAAGAAGGGCGGGGTCGAGACCTCGCTCGCCATCTTCGGCGGGTTCATGGACGTGCGGCCCGACCGGGTCGTCGTCCTCACCGAGGCGGCCGAGGACGCGGACGAGATCGATGCGGCCCGTGCCGAGGCCGCCCGGGCCCGCGCTCGCGAGGCGCTCCAGGCAGGACCCGTCGGGATCGATGAGGCTCAGGCGCGCGCATCGCTTGAGCGCGCGCTGGTCCGGCTGCGCGTGAGTGAGCGTCGTCGCCGGCGTGGGGTCTAGCCTCCCGCGTCCCTTCGCGCTCCTCGCGGTCCTCGCGCTGATCCTTTCCGCCTGCGGGATCGACACGCGGGAGCTGCCGGCGACCCCGACACCGGCCGCGACGCCCAGCGAGCTCGTTTCGGCGTCGCAGACGCCGTCGGCCGACGCAGGCACCGCACCGTCCACCCTTCCGACGTACAGCAAGCTGCGCGTCTTCGTCGCGAGCGAGAACACCGAGCAGGTCTGGGTCCTCGAGGCCGCGCCGAAGCAGCCCTTCGTCCTTGTCGGGAAGATCCCGGTCGGCAAGCTGCCGCACCAGATGGCCGTCTCGCCTGACGGCAAATGGGTCGCGGTGAACAACCGGCTCTCCGACCAGACGTCGATCATCGACCCGGTCACGATGAAAGAAGCCGTCCGGATCAAGGTCGGGAAGCAGCCGCACGGCATCACGTTCGCGCCGGACTCGAAGATCCTCTATATCGCGCACGAGCGCGACGCCTACATCGCCCGCATCGAGGTGGGCACGTGGAAGCTCCTCTCGCCGCTCCTCGTCGGTGTTCCCCAGCACGTCCTGACGATCGGCTCGAAGCGGCCCAACATCCTCCTCTTCACCGTCACCAACAGCAACGAGGTCGATCACCTCCGGGCGTACGACCTCGAGAAGAACACCATCACGAAGTTCAAGGTGCAGGACGTCCATGACGCGTACTACACGCCGGACCAGAGCGAGATCTGGTCATCGTCGTCCGGCTTCATCGACAAGCCGTCCGACCGGATGGTGATCTACGACCCGGACACATTCGCCGTGAAGGAGGAGATCCGCCTCGGCGCGAACCACTATCCGTTCCACACGATGAAGGACAACCAGGACGGCATGTATGTGTGGCCGGACAAGTCGATCATGTTGTTGTCCGACCACAAGGGCCCCTCGCTCCTGTGGATGGACTACAAGAACCGCAAGATCGTCGCGGAGACGAAGGGCATCGGCACGCAGCCCTTCCACACGAGCTACGACCCGCTCGGTGAGCGCGTGCTGCTCACGACGAACGTCGACGGCATGGTGAACGTCATCGACGTGAACACGAAGCAGGTCGTGCAGAAGATCCCGGTGCCGTCCTGCCATGGGATCGCGTCGGTCGGCATCCCCTAGGCGTAGGACTTACCTCGCGCGCAACTCGGACGACGAGATCCCGTCCGGCGCTAGCGTTGTGCACATGCGACCGCTGACCGCGATCATCGCCTTGCTCCTGACAGCCTGTACACAGGGCACGGTGACGCCAAGCGTGACGTCGCAGCCGCCGTCTGCCGCGTCCTCGTCGCCGCCACCGAGCGCGCTGTCGAGTCCGACCCGGCCTACGCCTGTGGCGGTCCCGTCGCTCCCCGCCGGAACCTCGCTCGTGCCCACGATCCGGCCATTGGCTCAGTACGGCTCGCTCGTGGTGACGCTTACGGTCGACGACCATATCGGCCAGCCCGCCGAGCAGATCGTGTGGACAACGAAGCCGTATCGACCCGATGCCGGCTATGCCACCCGCATCGCCGGCGTCTTCGGTCTTCAGGGTCCGGGCACCCTCGGCGATGCGCCGGGCGGCTCCGCGCCGTGGCGGCTGTGGCTCGGCTCGAAGATCCTCGCTGTGAACGAGCGGACCGGCGACGTGCTCTTCTTCGATCCGACCGCCGATGACGGTCCGCGTCCCGAAGGCCCGGCGCAGCGGGATCCCGCCGCTTGGTTCGGCGCCATCCTCACAGACCTTGGGACATCCATCGACGTCAATCCGACGCCCGGTCGAACCCGCATCTTCCGCGGCACGGAGGCGCTGGCGGTGGCTGAGTCGGTCATGGATGGGAGCTGGCTCGGACCTGGATATCGCGATGGCGTCGTGATCTTCGCCGAAGCCAAGGATCCGTATGACTCGGTCTTCCGGCCTGGAACGAGCATCTACGACACGGATGAGCTCGCGCTCCTCACGTCGAAGGGCCGGCCGGTCGAGATCGTGCACCATCCCTTCGGCTCGCTCAGTGGCGGCGCCATCTATCCGATCACGACGTATCGCGAAGCAGCGAACCAGCTTCGCGCCGACCCGCGACGCTATCTGCATCTTCTCTCCGCACCGCTCGGTGAGCCGGTGACGCTGCACGTCGTGCCCGACGGCGCCCGGGTCGGGAACGCGTGGGCGGGTGGCGTGCCCAATGATCTGACGCGGGCGCGTCGCGCCCTCGTCCCGGTATGGGAATTCCTCGCGGAAGGCACCAGTGCGAGCGGCAAGCCCGTGACGGCGATGTTCGTCGTCGACGCCGTACGGCCGGAGCTACGAGCAGCTGACCCGGGTTCGTTCGCGCTCGCACTGGATGCGGATGCGCTCCTTCGGACACAACTCGCCGTCAGCGTCGGCGGCCACCAGCCGGACCGGACGAGTGCGCTCGTGGCGGCCAGGGCCGAGCTCGCAGCTTTCGGGTTCGGACCGTCGGTGCAGCCCGTCGTCACCATGGGCGGAGCGGATTCCGCGAGCATGACCGCGAGCGACGGCCAACGCAGCATCGCTCTGACGATCCGACGCGCCTTCGCTGGACTCCCTAACTCGATCTGGTATGTGAGCGAGGTCGGGAAGTAGCACTCTGGTAAGACGACGCGTCGGTCTATCGTCGGCGCATGTTGATGCGCGTCCTCGCACTGATCTTCAATGCCCTCCCGGTCCGCTGGCAACGCCGGTTCATGACCGCGGCCCACGACCGGTTCCTCGTCGGCGTCACCGGGCTCGGTGTCGATCCCGCAGGCCGCGTGCTGCTGGCCCGGCACCGGTTCGGCGCGCCGCAGTGGCGGTTCCTCGGCGGCTTCCTTCATCCGAAGGAGCGCGTGGAGGACGCCCTCGCGCGCGAGATCAGGGAGGAAACGGGACTCGTGATCGAGATCGGTCCGATCCTCGAGGTCGTGACCGGGTACCGCTGGGCACGGGTCGAGCTCGTGTTCGCGTTCCGGGTGACCGGGGGGACGCAAGCCCTCACGGCCGAGGTCGCCGAGCTCGAGTGGTTCGCGCCGGACGACCTGCCTGACGTGCGGGCGGATCAGCGTGGCCTGATCGAGCGGCACGCCGCTCGCGCGATGGACTGGGCGGCAGGCGCCTAACGCTACTCGGGCGGCCTGTCGCCCCCGAGCGCGGCCATGATCTCCTTGATGTGCTGGTAGTGCTCGAACTCGTGCTCGAGCAGGCGGCGCATCACCTTCTTCGTCGTCCAGCGCCGACCGAGGATCTCGTGATCGACCCAGTCGCTCGCTTCCATGACGCTGAATCGCTGGAAGGCGATGCGATGCGCGGCCTGCAGCGCGCCGAACGGGTCGTCCGGCCACTTCTCCAGCTTCGCGACGAGCGCGATGTCGGTGGTCATGACGTGCTCGAGCGCTTCGCGCACGCTCCACATCGCCTCGGTGGGCTTTGTCTCGAGCTCATCCGGCGAGAGGCCCTTCACGAGCGAGATGAGCGCCGCGCGCGACGCCTCGAACTGGTGGAGGAAGTCGCGGATCTCGTGCTCCTCGAAGGGCACGTCCTCGCCGGGGAAGATACCGGTGCTCGTCGCATCCTCGACGGCCAGCGTGGCCGGTTCGACGAGCTTCCAGTGCTCCATCACGACGCCGCGCGCCTCGAGGAGCTCGCGGTACGCGCGGAACGCTTTGCGCGCGTTCGCGATCGCGGCATCCCGCGTCGTTCCCGTGCCGACGCAGCCCGGCATCGCGGAGACGCTCGCGACGTAGTAGTCGTGGCTTGAGGCGCGCACCAGGATCTTCGGCTCGGTCATACCGCCATCCACACCTTCTGCCCGCAGTCGGGCCGCAGCGAACGTACCGCTCCATCGACGGAGACGCGCAGGACCGACGGCCCGCTCTCCACGAGCTCGAGGATGACGCCGGGCTTCACGCCCTGCGAGTCGAGGTACTCGAGGAAGCCGGGCTCGTGCTCGAACTGATCCGGGATGCGCTCCACCCGTGCCCGCTCGCCTCGACCGAGCTTCGCGAGCGGTCGCGTCGGCGCCGCCTGAACACCCGGCATCGGGTTGCCGTGCGGGCAGGTCTGCGGGTCGCCGAGGACCTTCACCATTCGCTGCTCCATCTCGGGCGACATCGCGTGCTCGAGCCGCTCGGCCTCCTCGTGGGTCTTCCACCACTCGAACCCGAGGACCTCGACCAGAAAGCGCTCCGCCAGCCGGTGCCGGCGGACGACCGAGTCGGCCTGGGCCTTCCCGGTGATGGTCAGATGCACTTCTTTATGGCCATCCAGGGAGATCAGCCCGTCGCGCTCCAGACGATGGACCATCTCCGACACCGCGGGTGCGGAAAAGCCCATGAATTCGGCGATACGCGCCGACACAACGTGGCCGTTCTCGTCGGCGAGCGTGTAGATCGCCTGCAGGTACTCCTCGACCGCGCTCGAAGCCATCGCCGGGAGGGTACGTCCGCACCGAGCCGCGCGTTATTCCCGATGGATTTCCTCGGATATATTTAGGCGCACCTAAGCCAGGCCGCCAGACCAACGCCAGCCCGCGCAAAGGAGATCGCTTCGAGTGTCGTTCACCGAGACCCTGATCCTCGGCGCCGTCGCTGGACTCGCGATCTTCGCGGGCCTTCCGCTCGCGCGCCTGCGGATGGTCACGCCCAAGCACATGGCGTTCTTGAACGCGGTGGCCATCGGGATCCTGTTCTTCCTGTTCTTCGACATCGTCGCCCACGCGATCGAACCGGTTGAGACGGCACTCAAAGGGCGATCGGCGGAACTCCCGTTGCTGCTCGCGATGCTCATCGGTGGATTTCTCGTGGGGCTGCTCAGCCTCGTCTACTACGGTCGCCGCATGGCCGCGGGTCCGGGATTCACATCGGCCCGACTCGCCATCGTCATCGCGACCGGCATCGGCCTGCACAACTTTTCCGAGGGCCTCGCCATCGGCAGCTCCGCGCAGCGCGGCGAGATGGCGCTCGCGCTCACGCTCGTGGTCGGCTTCGGCCTGCACAACATCACTGAGGCGTTCGGCATCGCAGCGCCGCTCGTCGGCAAGCGGCCAAGCTGGTCGTTGCTGGGTCTCCTCGGCCTGATCGGCGGCGGCCCCACCTTCTTCGGCACGCTCATCGGCTACCAGTTCTCCTCGGAGCCGGTCTCGGTGCTGTTCCTGGCGCTCGCGGGCGGTGCGCTCGTCTTCGTCATCGGCGAGCTGTTCTCCGCGGGGCGGAAGCTCAACGCGCCGCTCTGGAACGGATGGGGTATCGGGATCGGCTTCTTCGCCGGCCTGCTGACGGATTTCGTTCTCGTCGCTGTCGGCGGGTAGGGCCGTCTCGCCTAGACTGACCTTCCCGCACCCGTTCCGAATCTGAAAGGATCACCGCTTGTTCTCTCGCCAGATCGGCATCGACCTCGGCACCGCGAACGTCATCGTGTACGTCCGCGGGAAGGGCATCGTCCTCACGGAACCGTCCGTCGTCGCGATCTCGCACGACGACAACGGCAACCGTCCGCGCATCGTCGCGGTCGGTGAAGAGGCGCGCCTGATGCTCGGTCGCACGCCGGGAACGATCACCGCGATCCGGCCGATGCGCGACGGCGTCATCGCCGACTACGTGATCACGGAAAAGATGCTCGAGTACTTCATTAACAAGGTCAGCGGTCGGATCCGCGTGTTCCACCCCGAGCTCATGATCTGCGTCCCGTCCGGCGTCACGAGCGTCGAGCGGCGCGCGGTGAAGGAAGCGGCCCTGCGTGCGGGCGCGCGCGAGGCGTACCTCATCGAGGAGCCGCTCGCCGCCGCCATCGGGGCCAACCTTCCGATCTCCGGTCCCAGCGGGAACATGATCATCGGCATCGGTGGCGGCACCGCTGAGATCGCGGTCATCTCGCTCGGCGGCATCGTCGTGAGCAAGAGCGTGCGTGCCGCGGGCAACCGCCTCGACGAGGCGATCGCGAACTTCGTGCGCAAGCGGTACAACCTCATGATCGGCGAGCGGACCGCCGAGGACGTGAAGATCCAGATCGGCTCCGCACTCCCGATGGATCCCGAGCTCACGATGGAAGTACGCGGCCGCGACCTCATCGCCGGCCTTCCACGCACGATCACGATCGGCTCCAACGAGATCACCGAGGCGATGGAGCCCGTGCTCCAGCAGATCGTGTCGTCGGTCAAGAACGTGCTCGAAGAGACCCCGCCGGAGCTCGCGTCCGACATCATCGACAAGGGCATGGTCCTGTCCGGGGGTGGCGCCCTGCTGCGGAATATGGACAAGCTCCTGACCCAGGTGACGGGTGTTGCCTGCTACGCCGCGGACAACCCGCTGTACTGCGTCGCAAAGGGAACGGGACTTGCCCTGGAGCACTTCGACTTCTTCAAGAAGAGCCTCGTCCCGGTCCATTAGGTGGGCCGTCCCCGCGACAACGGTCCGCGCGTCGACATTCTCGGCGTCGGATTCGACCGCGTCGCGCTCCTGGACGCGGTGACGCGGATCGAAGGCCGTCTCAACTCAGGCGAGCGCACCTTCGTGATCACCGCGAATCCCGAGTTCGTCATGCTGAGCCGCGGCGACCGTGAGATCGCGGCCATCGCGGCGAAGGCGGACCTCGTCGTCCCCGACGGCACCGGTGCGGTCGTGGCCGCGCGCCTCCTCGGCGATCCGCTGCCGGGGCGCGCCCCCGGCAGGCTCCTCGTCGACCGCCTTGCGGCGGTCGCGACCGAGCGCGGGCTGTCGCTGTTCCTCCTCGGCGGCGCGGCGGGCGTCGCCGAGCGCGCCGCCGACACGCTGCGCGCACGGCACCCCTCGCTCCGCATCGCCGGCACCTACGCGGGCTCGGCCGACGACGACGCCGATGTCGTGCCGCGTGTGGCGGCGGCGGCGCCCGACGTCCTCCTGGTGGCCTTCGGCATGCCGAGGCAGGAGCGGTGGATCGCGCGCAACCTCGACCGCGTGCCAAGCGTGCGTGTCGCTGTGGGGGTGGGGGGCAGTCTGGATTACCTCTCCGGCGCCGCGGTGCCGCCGCCCGCGGTCGTGCACGCGATCGGGCTCGAGTGGCTCTGGCGGCTCGTGCGCGATCCCCGCCGCTGGCGCCGCCAGCGGGTGCTGCCACTGTTCGCGCTCCTCGTCCTGCTGCGACGATTGAAAAGATGAGCCTGGCCCTCGCGCACGAGTACTTCTCCGCGCATGGTGGCGCGGAGCGGGTCGTCGAAGTGTTCCACCGGATGTATCCGGACGCGCCCGTCTACACGTTCTTCCACGACCGGAAGACGTACGGACCGCTCGACGGCTACCAGCTGCGGACCTCGTTCCTGCAGACCGTCCCACTGAGCGGCGGCGCGCACCGCGCGCTGCTGCCGCTGTATCCGCGCGCCGCGGCGAGCCTCCGTGTCGCCAAGGGGACGGAGCTGCTGCTCACGTCGACGAGCGCGTTCATCAAGTGCCTCACGCTGCCCGACGGGACGGTCCATGTCGCCTACTGCCACTCGCCGACGCGGTATCTCTGGGACTGGAGCGAGCGGTATATCGCCGAGGAGGTCCCCGGACCATTGCAGGGGATGGTGCGCTCGCTGCTCCCCGGCCTTCGTGAAGCGGACCTGCGCGGCGCCAAGCGTGTCGATCACTGGATCGCGAATTCGGACGTCGTGCGCGCACGCATCAAGCGCTACTACGGCAGCGACAGCGAGGTCGTCCATCCACCAGTCGATGTCGACGCGTTCACGCCCGCACCAGAGCGCGGCGACTTCTGGCTCGTCGTCTCACGCCTGTCCGCGTACAAGGGCGTGGACGTGGCGGTGCGCGCGTTCAACGAGGTGGGCATGCGGCTCATCGTCGTCGGCGAAGGGCGCGAGCGCGCGGCGCTGGAGAAGATCGCGCACGACAACGTCACGTTCACCGGCCGCGTCGATGACGCGACCGTCAAGCAGCTGCTCGGCTCGGCGCGCGGGTTCATCTTCCCGGCCGAGGACGACTTCGGCATCGTCTGCGTCGAGGCGCTCGCGTCGGGTGCGCCCGTCGTCGCGCTCGGCCGTGGCGGCGCGACGGAGATCGTGCGCGATGGCGTCGACGGCGCGCTCGTCCCGGACCCTGATCCCGCGCTCTTCGCGGCCGCGGTGCGGCGGGTCGAGCAGGCGGGGTCCGACCCGGAGGCGCTGCGCCGCTCCGCCAGGCGCTTCGATGTGTCACGATTTGAGACCCGTATCCGCGCAAGCCTCGATCGCGCGCGGGCGGAAGGGAGACCGAGCTGAGCGAGGCGCACCCGGCGGTCGGCGACGACGGCAAGCCGAAGAAGATCAAGCTCGACATGCACACCCACTGCGAGTACTCGCCGGACAGCCGCACGCCTGTCACGGTGCAGGCGCTCGCGATCAAGGCGGCGGGCCTCGACGTCGTCTGCGCGACGGATCACAACACCATCGACGGTGCGCTCAAGCTGCGCGAGCTCGCCGACCCGCTCGGCTTCCGCGTGATCGTCGGCGAGGAGGTCTCGTCGCTGGACGGGGAGATCATCGGCCTCTTCCTCGAGAAGGCTGTGCCGCGCGGGCTCTCCGCGGAGGAGACCATCGCGCGGATCCACGGCCAGGGCGGCCTGGTCTCGGTCCCGCACCCGTTCAGCCACAACCGGATCTACCACCTACGCCGGGAGGCGCTCGAGCGCGTCTGGCCCTCGATCGATGCCATCGAGATCTTCAATGCGCGCGAGGCGCTCGCCGCGGACAACCGCAGGGCGAACGCGTTCGCGAAGACCCACGACCTTCCTGGTGCGGTGGGCAGTGACGCGCACCGTCCGTGGGAGCTTGGCGGGGCCTACCTCGAGGTCGACGACTTCGCCGGGCGCGACGACTTCATCGCGGCGGTGCGCGGTGGACAGGTCGAGGGCCGGCTCGCCGGGCATTCCATCCACTTCTGGACGCGCTACGACAAGTTCATCAAGTGGCTCGAGAGCCGGCGGCCGAAGGCCTCCTGAGCACACCGCGCGATCACATCGAAGACCCGTCCATCACGAAGCTCGCCGAGGAGGCGGGCCATACGGATGAGGTCGCTGTCGGCCGCCAGCTCTTTGGCTGGCGCGAGCTCCTGTCGATCGTCATACCGCTCGTCCTGCTCCTGGTCGTCGCGCGCAACGTGGACTGGGGCACCGCCATGGCCACCTTGCGCACGGCGAACCCCTGGTACGTCCTAGCGGCGCTCGTCATCTACTACGCGACGTTCCCGCTGCGCGCGCGACGCTGGGCGCGGCTCCTCCACGAAGGTGGCCTCATGCTCCGGGGTCGCGACCTGCTCGAGATCCTGATGCTTGGCTGGTTCGTGAATTGCCTCGCGCCCGCGAAGCTCGGTGACCTCTACCGCAGCTACCTCGTCAAGCAGCGCTTCAACGTCTCGCTCTCGCGCACCGTCGGCGTCGTCGTCGCGGAGCGGCTCCTCGACATCTTCGTCGTGTTCGCGTTACTGCTCGTCGGCGGCTACATCGCGTTCGGCCGCACGGTCCTTCCCGATCTCCGGCTGGTGTACCTGTCCGCGGTCGCGCTCGCGATCTTCATCGTGGCCGCGTTCCTCGTCGTGTACTACCTGGCACCGCGCCTGGGCCGCTTCTTCCCGAGCGAGGTGCGTCGCATCGGGCGGCTGTTCCGCGAGGGGGTCCTCCATTCGTTCCGCGCGCTGCCCGAGGCGGGACCCGAGACGGTCATCATCTGGCTCGCGGAGGCGGCCCGGCTCGCGTTCGTCCTCGCCTCGCTCCGCCTCGAGCTTCCGATCTCCGGTGTCATCTTCGTTGCGGTCGCGTCTTCGCTCCTCACCACGGTCCCGCTCACGCCCGCCGGCTTCGGCTTCGTCGAGCTCGCGGTGGTCTATGTCCTCACCACCGGGTTCGGCCTCGCGACGCACGACGCGATCGCGGTCGCCGTCCTCGACCGGCTGGTGAGCGTCTTCTCCGTCATCGTGATCGGTGGATTGCTCTATGCGCGGCACCGGCGGCAGGAGGCACGCCTAAACTCGCGTCGTTGAGCGCCGCTCGCCGGCTTACAGCGATCGTTGGCGCGCTGCTGCTCTTCAGGCTGGCCTCGGCCTCCGTCGTCTCGCAGCCCGGCTATACCGATGCGTACTACTACGGCGGTGTCGCGCGCCGCATCGCCGCCGGGCAGGGCCTCACGGCTGACTTCATCTGGAACTTCCTGGAGGCCTCACCCGGCGGGGCGGTGCCCGTCCCGAGCCACCGATTCTGGATGCCCCTCGCGTCGGTGCTTCAGTCGATCGGCATCAGTTCGCTCCCGTTCGTCGACAGCTTCCGCGCCGCGCAGGCTGTCGAGCTTCTCGTCTCGCTGCTCATTCCCGTGCTCGCGTACCGCGCCGCCCGGTCGCTGGGCGGAACGGCGAATGCGTCGCTCGTCGCAGCCGCGGTCGCGGGGCTCGGCGGGGCGTTCGCCCCAGGGTGGGTGAGCCTCGACGCGTTCGCGCCGGCGGCGGTCCTCGGGACCCTGTTCTTCCTGTCGTACGGCCGCGCCGCGCGCGGTGAGGTCGAAGCGGCGGCGCTCGCCGGTCTCTGGGTCGGCCTCCTGTTCCTCGCGCGCGCCGAAGGCGCGCTCTTCGGCATAGCGTTCCTCCCACTGCTGCGACACGCGTCGACCCGGCGGTCCGGCGTCGTCGGCGCCGGCGTGGCGCTCGCGATCGGGATCGGCTGGCTCGTGCGCGATCTCAGCCTCGGACCGATCCCCGATCTGTTCGCGCGAAGTGTGCTGCTCGTCCGCTATGAGGACTTTTTCGCGGTCGAGCCGCCGACCTGGCCCGCGTTCATTGCGGCGCTCCCCCAGGTACTCGGCGCGAAGGCCGGAGCCGTCGCCACGAATGCGGCCACGTTCGTGTTCGCGTTCGGCCTGGTACTGGTGCCCGGCATCGTCGTGGCCTGGCGGTCGCGGCGAGCCGTCCCGGCGGCTCGGGCGTTCGGCGCGCTCCTGGTCCTCGTGTACCTCGTTCAGTCGCTCGTGGTCACGCTCCATTCGACGCGCGGGTCGTACTTCCACTCGCTCGCCGCGTTCTTCCCGTTCGGCGTCGCGCTCGGCGTCATCGGCACGAGCGAGCTCCTCCGGACGATCGAGCGGCGCCGGGTGGCGACGGTCGGAGGCGTTGCGGCCGCGCTGCTGCTATCCGGATTCGCGATCTCCGAGTGGGACGCGTCCTTCGGTGCGCCGTATCGGGCGCGCGTCGCAGCGCTGGCGTCGATCCCGCCCGGGCGGTTCATGGCGATCGATGCGGCGGCGTGGCGGTGGATCGGCCGGCGACCGGTTCTCGTCACGCCTGCGGACCTACGGCCATGCGCGTTCGCGGCCGCGAGCTATTCCGCCGTGAAGTGGCTGGTGTTGGAGCCGGCGCACTTCAGCGCTTATGACCCGATGTATCGCGGCGAGGGCGGACCGTCGTACATCGGCGCGGCGCAGGTCACCGGTGATATCCGCGTGTATCCCATCGACCTGCGGATGGCGCAGACCCTCTGCGACAGCGGCCAATGAGCTGGCTGGCGCGCAACGCATTCGCGCTCGGCGTCGCGGCGGCCACCTTCACGCTGGCCGTTGGGCTGCCGACCGGCGACCCGGACACGTACTGGCACCTGGTGAGCGGCCAGTGGATGATCGACCACCGCGAGATCCTGCGGACCGACATCTTCAGCTCGACGGTCGCGGGTCAGCCGTACAGCGTGGGCGAATGGCTCGGCGAGGTCGTGCTCGCGCTCGTCTTCGGCGCGGGGCAGTGGGCGGGCCTTGCGATCTTCCGCGCCGTGCTCGTCGCGATCGCGGCGTTCTTCCTCGCTCGGCTCTCCCGGCGCAGTGGCGCGCCGGTCGCCACGGCGCTCATCGTGCTCGCGTTCGCCATCGTGGCCTCGAAGGCCCGCTGGACCGACCGGCCGGCCATCTTCACGCTCGTCCTGTTCTCCGTCGTGCTCGATCTCCTGTACAGCGCGCGCGCCGGCTCGCGCCGCGCGCTGCTCGCGGTCCCGCCCCTCATCGCACTGTGGGCGAATCTGCATGGCGGCTACGTGATCGGCATTGCGCTCGTGCTTGCCTTCGCGATCGAGGCCCTCGTGCAGCGGCGCCCCGAGGGCCGCGCGCTCGGGCTCACGCTCATCGCCTGCGTCGCGCTCTCGTTCGTGGACCCGGAGACCTTCGGCGCCGGCGGCGCGGCCGCCCACGTTCTCGCGCCGCCGCGGTTCATCGGCGAGGAGGCGCCGCCGGACGTGCTCGAGGCATCGGGTTTCGTGTTCGCGGCGTTCGTGCTCGCGGCACTCGGCGTTGCGCTCCTGTATGGCGGCGGCCTGCTCGAGCTGCTGTTGTTCGTGCCGCTTGTGTGGCTCGGCCTTTCCGCGCAGCGGCATCTCGTGTTCTTCGTCTTCGCCGCCACACCGTTCATCGCTGCCGGCGCGGCGCGCGTGTACGCACGGGCGCTGCCTCGATCACGCCCCCTTCGACCGTTCCCGCCTCCGGCCGTCGCAGCGCTCGCGCTGCTCCTCTGCATCGGCGCGATCGCGAGCGCGTTCAGCGCGCCGAACGCGCCGGACGAGCGCGCCTATCCGACCGGAGCGGTCGATGCGCTGCGCACCGGAACAGGCACGCTCATCAACGAGTACGACTGGGGCGGCTATCTCATCATGCGCGTCCCTGAACGGAAGGTATTCATCGACGGCCGGCTCTTCCCGTTCTATCCCGCCGTTCTTCGCGAGTACCGCGACGCGGTGGAGCTGCGCCCGGATTGGAAGGACGTGCTTGCGACGTACGACGTGCGAGAGGCGCTGCTCCGGCCGTCACGGCCCCTCGCTGTTGCGCTCCGTGAGGACGGCTGGCGCGTGCGGGCGTCAGGACCGAACTTCGTGCTGCTGGCGAAGCCGTGAGGGTCTCCATCGCCGTACCGGCCGCGATCGGCGCGCTGTTCGGCGCCGTGACCACGCGCTTGCCCGTCGGAGACAGCGACGTGTTCTGGCACCTCGCGCTGGGCAAGGACATCCTCGCAAACGGGGTGCGGCGCGCCGACACGTATTCGTGGACCGTCGCCGGGCAGCCCGGTTCGACCGATCAGTGGCTTGGCCAGGCGTTGCTCGCCGCGGCCTCGCAGCTCGCCGACTGGCGCGGCGTCGTCGCGCTGCGCGCGGTGCTCGTGGCGCTCCTCGTCGGGCTCATCGTCTACGCCGCGCTGCGGGAGCGACCGGCGCGCCCGCTCGTCGCGGTGCTCGCTGCACTGCCCGCGGTGATGCTGACGCGCTTCGTCTGGACCGAGCGCCCCGAGCTCTTCGGCTTCGTGTGCTTCGCCGCACTCGTCGTGCTGCTCCGCGCAGGTCGTTCGGGAAGCGACCGCGCGCTATACGCGGTCCCGGTGTTGATCGTCGTGTGGGCGAACCTGCATGGTTCGTTCGCCCTCGGTGCCGTGCTCGCCGTCCTCGTGTCGATCGAGGGCGCCCTCGCGCAGCCCGCACGGCGCCGGAGCTATGTCGCCGCGGCGGCCGGCTCGGTCCTTGCGACGCTGCTCACGCCCGCGGGTGTCGGGACGTGGACCGCGCCCGGCTTCCACCTGTTGCATCCACCGCGGGAGATCCAGGAGTGGAGCGTGCCCGACGTCACGACGCTGCCCGGCGTGATCTTCAGCGTCGCGCTGTTCGCGACATTGACGGTTGCGTTCTTCAGCCGGTCGTGGTCCGGCGCGTTCCGTGAAGCGGTCGTGCTTCTTCCGGTGCTGTTCGTCTCGCTGATCGCGACGCGGCAGCTGCCCCTGTTCGCGATCGCCGCGGCGCCCTACCTGGCCGCATGTGGCAGCGAGGCCGTCCACGAGCTTGCGGCGGTCGTCCGGGCGCGGCTGCCCTCTCGGCGTACTGCGTCAGGCGCCGGCCCGCCGACCCGCGTCGTCGACGGCATCGCCCTGGCGGTGGCTGCCGTGGTACTGGTGTTCGCCGGAGCCACCGGCACGGAGCGGCCGGATCTTGCGGGCTACCCGGTGACCGCGCTGCCGGTGCTGCGCCCGGGGCCCGGTCTCATGAACCACTATGACTGGGGTGGCTTCCTCATCGCGTACGCGCCGGCGACGCCCGTCTTCATCGACGGCCGGCTCATCCCATATCTGGGGAGCGTGCTCGACGACTACACGACCGTCATCGGGGTGCATCCGGGCTGGCGGGAGGTGATCGCCAGACGCGGGATCCGCCAGATCCTCGTGCGGCCGGGCGACCCGATCGCGGTCCGGGCGCGCGATCTGGGTTGGCCGATCCGCGCCTCCTCCGACACCTTCGTTCTGATCGACGTGCCGTAGTGTCGAGCGCATGAACGAGCGGACGCCTGCCAAGCTGCCGCGCGACGATGACCTCGATGGGCTGTTCGAGCTCATCGTCGACGGTCTCCGCCGCGACGTCCGCCGGCTCCGGCAGCAGGTCGAGCGCTTCCAGAAGGCGTACCAGAAGCGCGCCGAGGCGCAGTCCAAGACGACCGGCTCGCCGGATGAGTCGAGCCAGCGCGCGTTCCGCCGGCTCAAGCAGCTGCAGCTCGCGATCGGGCACATCGAGTCGAGCGCCGCGTACCTCGGCGGCACCGGCATCGAGCCCAAGCGGGGCGATCAGCAAGATCAGATCGTCACCGTCGCGCAGCGCGTGCTCGAAAGCCTCGAGGCCGAGCGCGAGCGCCTGTACCGCGACGTGCACGACGGTCCGGCACAGGTCCTCGCGAACGCGATGTTCGAGGTCGAGTACCTCGAGCGCATCGCCGACCGGACGCAGGGCGAGGCGAAGACCGCGCTCAAGACCGAGCTCACCAACCTCAAGGGTCAGTTCCGCAGCTCGCTCGATTCGGTTCGCGGCATGATCTACGACCTCCGACCCCCGGTGCTCTCGGAGCTGGGGCTCGCCGGCGCGGTGCGTGATTACGCGAGCGAGTACCAGTCGCGCTACGGACTGCGGGTCGATTGCCATCTCGACGCGGACGAGACCGGGCTCGAGCCGATGCAGGAGCTCGCGATCTACCGCGTGATGCAGGAGGCGCTGCAGAACGTGCACAAGCACGCACAGGCGTCGACCGTCGGCATCGTCTGGCAGCGGTCGCGCGGCGACAAGGAACACTGGGTCCTGCACTGCACCGACGACGGCGTCGGCTTCGACCTCGTGAAGGTCGCGCGCCGCCAGCGGTCGGTCGGGCTGCTCGCGATGCGCGAGCGGGCCGAGCTCATTGGCGCCACGCTGCAGGTACAGTCGACTCCGGGGCAGGGGACCGCAGTTACACTTCTGCTTCCGATGGGCAAGGAAGGGGACCTACTTGGCCGATAAGGTGGAGAAGGCGATCCGGATCGTGCTCGCCGACGCCAGCCGTCTGACGACGCTTGGCATCGTGCAGGTCCTCGAGAAGGAAGCCGACATGGAGATCCTCGCCGTCGTGACCGATGGCGAGGAGGCCGTGGCCAAGACGATCGAGCTCGAGCCCGACGTTTTGATCATCGAGGTCGACCTTCCGAAGCTGACCGGCATCAAGGCGACGCAGCGCGTCCGCCGCGAGCTCCCGCACGTCGCCGTCGTCATCCTCACCGCCCTCGAGGAGGAGCAGACGCTGTTCGACGCGATCCGCGCCGGAGCGGCCGCCTACCTCCACAAGGACTGCGATCCCAAGGAGCTGGTCGACTCCATCCGCAAGGTGCGTGGCGGTCAGTTCATCATCAACGAGAAGATCTTCGCCAAGCCCGCCGTCGCCTCGAAGGTGCTCGCGGAGTTCCGCGAGCTCTCGGTGTACGGTCCGGGCTCGTCGCACGTGTTCGCGCCGCTCTCGCCGCGCGAGGTGCAGATCCTCGACAACATCGCGCAGGGCATGACCAACAAGGAGGTCGCGTACACGCTGGCGATCTCCGAGCAGACCGTGAAGAACCACATGTCGAGCATCCTGCGGAAGCTGTCGGTGAACGACCGCACCCAGGCCGTCGTGTACGCGATCCGCCAAGGGTGGATCAAGGGTCCGGAGCTGGGGAACTAAAGGAGTGCCTGGGGAGGCGCCCACCGGGATCGTCGCGAGCTTCACGACGGAGCAGGCGAAGATCATCGCAGAGATGCGCGAGCTCGACCTCCTCGTCGAATCCACCCAGACCGAGGTCAACCGACTCAAAGCGCGCGAGGACACCGCCAAGGCGAAGCTCGACGACATCAAGGGCAATCAGGCGAACTTCCAGCGCGACGAGATGATGGGCGCGGGCGACGAGTTCGCCGCCGCGCAGGGCCGCCGGCTCACCATGGAAGGCCAGCTCGGCGCGCTGCAGGCGAAGCGCAAGCTGCTCGACCGCGTGCAGACGCTCGTCGGAAGCGCGCGCGACCAGCTCGCCGACTTCAGCGCGCCGCCCGTTCCGGCCGGCGCGTCGCCGGTCATCGACGAGAACCGCCTTCTCCAGGCCGTCGTCGACACGCAGGAGGAGGAACGCCGCCGCATCGCGCGTCAGGTCCACGACGGCCCGGCGCAGGCCATGGCGAACGTCGTCCTCCAGTCGGAGATCAGCGAGCGTCTCTACAGCGTCGATCAGGAGCGCTCGCGCAAGGAGCTCGCCGCCCTGCGGCAGATGGTCAACAAGACCCTGCAGGAGCTGCGGGGCTTCATCTTCGAATTGCGGCCGATGATCCTCGACGATCTCGGCCTCGTGCCGACCCTGCGTCGCTACATCCAGACGCTCATGGACAAGCACGGCATCCGCATCGACTTCTCGAGCACCGGCCGCGACCGGCGCCTGCCGTCCGACGACGAGGTCGCGATCTTCCGTCTCATCCAGGACTCGCTCGTCGAGCGGATCGAGAAGGGCGAGGCGAAGGACGTGGTCCTCAGCATGAACTGGAAGGACGAGACGCTCGAGATCGTGCTGCAGAGCGACGGCAAGGACCTGCCGCCGGACGGCGAGCTCGCCTCCGGCCTCCGCCGCAGCGAGCGGCTCGAGCTCCTGAAGGGTGAGTCCACGCACGAGGCCCGTGCCGACGGCACGGTCGTGCTGCAGGTGAAGCTGCCGATCCGCGCCGCGACCGCGATGATCACCTA
>JBBRQB010000003.1:0-65505 GCA_038227105.1 Candidatus Limnocylindria bacterium
GCCTTCCTGCGCCACTACAACTTCGAGCGGCCCCACCGCGGCTACCGGACTCGCGGCCGTCGACCCGCCGAGCTCTTCTACGCGCATCGACCGAGCCTGCTGAAGATGAAAGGATGGGACCTCAATGAGTTCACCCTCACGCCGAAAGCTGT
This sequence comes from Candidatus Limnocylindria bacterium, assembly GCA_038227105.1. GTDB lineage: Bacteria > Chloroflexota > Limnocylindria > P2-11E > P2-11E > UBA4735. The sequence continues at coordinate 153 of JBBRQB010000003.1, forward strand.
CTAGCAGGAACGTGGGCCCCACGCGCTAGGGCCGGCGCTCGGTTAGCGGCCGTCGCCCTTCGGCTCGAACTTCGCGATCGCGGTGTACGAGGTCCGGTTCGGCACTTCGTCGACCTTCGTGATGCGGTAGAACACCGGCGAACCGGACTGGCGCGTCAGACGAATGAGGGAACCGAGCTTGACCGCGCCGGAGTTGACGATCTTGTTGGACAGCGGTCCGCCGGTCAGCTTGATGACCGTCTCGATCGGCATTACGACTGAATGCTAAAGGGCCGGGCTCCCGAAGGAGCCCGGCCCTTGTCGCGATCCGAGTCGCTTAGTACCGGCTAGCCGGTCGACGGGTCTCGAAGCAGCTGCTGCAGTAGACGGGCTTGTCGCCACGCGGCTGGAACGGCACGCGGGCCTCCTTGCCACACGACGAGCAGGTCGCGGTGAAGAACTCACGCTCTCCGCCGTAGCCGCCGCCACCACCGCCGCGCGCAGCGCCGCCGTAGCTCGAGCCACCGCCCGAGGTCTTGCGAGCGGCGCGGCAGTCGCTGCACCGTCCGGGCTGGTTCATCAGCCCGCGCTGCTGGTAGAACTCCTGCTCCCCCGCGGTGAACACGAACGGGTTCCCGCAGTCCTTACAGGTGAGTGTGATGTCGCTGAAGCTCATTTGGCTTCTCCTTGTTTCTGTGGTCCTGACCCGAACGCACCACCTCGGGTCAAAAGGAAGAAGCCCTTGAACCTTGTTGGATCGATCGTCGTGCCGTGACCGAATGTGCGTAAAGCGTAACACGGCGCGAAAGTTGCGAGCCAGGCTGTTCCGTGGGCGATACGAAGACGACGCACCTTCCCCGCCGGACGATCCGGCTCCTCGGCTGGATGCTGGCGATCTACGGTCTTCTCGGACTGGTCCTTGTCACGGCGGTCCTCGTTGCCGTCGGTCCGCTCCTGACTCGAGCCTCCGTCGCGGCTGATTCGGCCGGCGATTCCCTCGCCGCGGCCGCCACCGCGCTCGATCACACGGCGACGGCCTTCGACGGCTTCGGGCACAGCCTGGATGACGCAAAGACATCATCGGCCCACGCGTCGCAGCTCTTGAAGGACGCTTCGAACACGAGCGCGCAGCTCGCGGACGCGATGTCCATCAACATCCTGGGCTCGCAGCCGCTCCTGTCCATCTCGCAGAGCTTCCGCCGCACCACCGACGAGCTCCGCGGCGTGTCCGAGGACGTGAGCACGATGAGCGACGCGATCGGCCGCAACGCAGGCGATGTCACGGCCGTCCGGGACGATCTGAAGGTGCTTCGCGACCGGGTCACGCAGCTCGCGCGCGACGCCTCGGCATCGAAGGACGGCCCGCGGGTCGAGCCCGCGCTCAGCGTGATCGTCTACGGGCTCGCGATCTGGCTTGGGCTCCTCGCGACCGCCTCATTCGTGGCGGGGGCGGTGCTTCTCCGCCTGTAGAACGGTGCTGCCTCCGCCGCGACACCCGCTCGCCTGCCTGCCCGTATTACCCTCCGGATGCCCGTGCGGTGTGCTTCCTGCGGCTATGGCAACCCGGCCGGTATGCGCTTCTGTGGCCAGTGCGGCACCGAGCTCGTCTCGGTCTGCCCGCGGTGCTCGGAGACGCTGCCGGCAGGCTTCGTGTTCTGCGGAAAATGCGGCGCCCGCATTGGCGCCGAGCCGGAGGAGCGCGTCGGCGAGACGCGCCAGATCACCGTCCTCTTCGCCGATATTTCGGGGTTCACCGCGCTCGCCGAGCGGCTCGATCCAGGTGAGCTGCACGAGACCATGCGCACGGTCTGGGATCTGATCGCGGCGGACATCCGCGCGAACGAGGGCATCATCGAGAAGTACATCGGTGATGCCGTCGTCGCCACATTCGGCGCGATGGGCGGCGAGACCGCCATGCATCCCGAGCAGGCACAGCGCGCGGCGCTCGCGATACTTGCCGCCCTCGAACGCGCGAACGAACGGATCGGCGAGCGGACGGCCCGGCGGCTGGCGCTCCGTGTCGGCGTGAATACCGGTGTCGCTTCGCTCGGGACGATCGGCGATCGCGAGAGCGAGTTCGGTGTCCTCGGCGACGCCGTGAACGTCGCGGCCCGACTCGAGCAGGCCGCCGAGCCCGGCGAGGTGCTCGTCGGCGACGCGACCTACCGCCGCACGCCCGGCCTCTTCACCTACGAGCCGCATCCACCGGTCGTCGCACGCGGCAAGAGCACGCCGGTCGTTGCGTGGCGGTTCGTCGGCGCGGCCCTCGAGGAGAGCGCACCGCAGCAACGCTCGCCGCTCGTCGGCCGGGACGCGGAGATGGGCACGCTCCTTGGCGCTCTGGACGATGCGCTCGCCGGGCGCGGTCGGCTCGTGTCGATCGTTGGCGAGAGCGGGCTCGGCAAGTCGCGGCTGATCGACGAGCTGATCGCCGACCCGCGGCTCCGCGGCGCGCGCGTCGCCCGCGTCCGCTGCACGTCATACGACCAGCACCGGGGGTATGGGACGATCGGTGACCTGCTGCGCCGGGTCATCGGCATCCGGCGCTCGGCATCGGCCGATCACGCGCAGCGGCTGATCAATGAGACGCAGCCTGACATCGAGCCGGACACACGCTCGCTCATCCTCGCCGCGCTCGGATACGGCGTCGACATGCCGGCGATGGCCGGCGAGACCAAGCGCAGGCTCCTCGGGCGCGGCTTCGCGACGCTGCTCGCACGGGTCGCTTCGTCGCAGGGCCTCGTGATCGCGGTCGACGATCTCCAGTGGATCGACACGCCGTCGCTCGCGGCGCTCGGCCATCTCGCACAGGGCCTTGGATCCGCGCGGACGCTCGCGATCGTGGCATACCGTCCGGAGTTCACGGCGCCGTGGGCGACGACGAGGGAGCACCTCCAGCTGCGACTGCGACCCCTGGACACGACGACGGCCGAGGCGCTCGTGCGCACGCTCGTGCCGAACGGCGGCGTCGACCGCGACATCGCCGAGCGCGCCCAGGGCAACCCCGCGTACTGCGAGGAGGCGGTCCGCTTCCTGACCTTCACCGGGGTCATCGTCGAGCGGGAGGGGTCCGGCCCGCTCGTCGACCTCTCGGAGCGGCCGGCCCTCCCCGATTCCCTGCAGCAGCTCCTGCTCCGGCGCGTGGATGCGATCGCCTCGCCCGAGCGTCGCGTCCTGCATGCGGCCGCGATCGTCGGTCGCACGTTCGATGCGGCGATGCTTCGCGCGATCTTCACGCAGGAGGTCGATGTCGACGGCGCGCTCGAGCGGCTGACGGCCGCGGGGATCGTCGAACCGGAGGGCGACCTGCACCGCTTCAAGCAGACCGGGCTCCGCGAGGTCGTGTACGGCGCGATGCTCGCGCGGCACCGCGAGGAGCTGCATGGCCGCGTCGGCCTCGCCATCGAATCGGGCCGGCCCGAGATCGCAGTGCAGCAGCCCGCGCTTCTCGCGCAGCACTTCGCGGCCTCGACGCACACGATGCGCGCCATCGAGTACGCGTCACGCGCCGCGGAGCGCGCGTCCTCGCTCCACGACCTCGAGAGCGCGTTGCACCATTACCGGCTCGCGGCTTCGCTGTCGTTGCGCCTCCCTGATGGGACGCTCGAGCGGGCGGGCGCGCTGCTCGCCGCATCGGACGCAGCAGCCGGACTCGGGCACCGCGACGATGCGCTCCTCGCCGTCGAAGAAGCGCTCGCGACGGGCCTTCCCGAGAGCGACCTGCGCGCCGCGCTGCGCCGCCGGGCGGGCAAGATCGCCGCACGCGCCGGCATGATCGAGCGGGCCGCTGAGCACCTGGCGGACGCGGAGCGTCTCACGCCGTCGTTCGGCAGCGAGCGCGCCGAGCTGACGCTGGCGAAGGCCGCGCTGGCGCGCGCCGACGACCGCCCATCCGAAGCGCTGACGATCGCCCGGATCGCCGTGCGGGAGGCACAGGGGGCCGGTGACGGCGTGCGTGAGCTCGAGGCCGAGGCCGCGATCGTCGCGTGCGCCACGGACTGCGGCCTGCCAGAAGAGGCCCGCCGGTCGCTCGTACGGTGCGCGGAGCTCGCGACTCGCCTCGGCGATCTGTCGGCGCTGTCGCGGACGCTCGCCGCGCAGGCCGTCGCGGCCCTCGACCGTGGCGCCGCGGAGGAGGCTGAGCCGCTGGCCCTCGAGCTCCTTGCGACGTCCGCCCGGGTCGGCGACATCGGAGGCCAGGCCCGGGCGCTGCGCGCGCTCGCGAAGGCCCAGGAGCTCCTCGGCCGCGAGTCCGAGGCGCATCGCGCGCTACAGCGCGCGCTCGCGCTCGCGGACCCGAACGTGCCCGACGCGCCGGCCGAGGCCGACGCCGCGCGTACGTTGCTCGCGCTCGGGCGGCTCGCGCTGCGGCAACCCGATCTCGCGCTCGCCGCAACGACGCTCGAGGAAGCGCGGGTCGTCGCGCCGCGCTCGGGCGATGAGATCCATCTCGCCGCGCTCATCTCGGCGGAGCTCGCGCGTGTCGCGATCTCGCGGGGCGCGATCGACGAGGCCCGGCAGCACGCGGCGGCTGCGGCATCGGCGCAGCGCGCACACAAGTGCAGGCGGTGCGCCGCGGAGATCGGGCCCGCGCTGGTCGAGGCCGCGATCGCGGGTGACGATCTGGCAGAGGCCGATGCCGCGCGCTCGACGGCACTTGAAGCGGCGTACCGGCTCAATCTTCCGATCGCGATCGCGTCCATGCGCCTCGCGGCCGGCCGGCTCCTGACGGCACGTGGCGACGCTGCCGGGGCGACCACGGAATACGGCGCCGCACTGGCGACGTTCGAGCGGCTCGGGCCGCGGCATCTCGTCGCCGAGACCCGCGCGGCCCTCGTCGAAGTGGCGATCGCGCGACCGGAGTCGGCCTAGCCCTACGCGAACTCGCCTGGCGCGATGCGCTCGCGACCGTGCAGGTATGGCCGAAGCACTGACGGGATCACCAGCGAGCCGTCGGCCTGCTGGTAGTTCTCCATGATCGCGATCATCAGACGCGGGAGAGCGACGCCCGACGCATTGAGGATGTGCGGGCGCTCCACCGTGCCCTTGGGGTCGCGCTTGAAGCGGATGTTCGCGCGCTCGGCCTGGAGCGAGCCGCCATCGCTGCACGATGAGACCTCGAGCCACTCGCCCATGACCGGGCCCCAGGCCTGGATGTCGAAGCCCTTCTTCGCGACGAAGCCGAGATCGCCCGAGCACCGCTCGGTCACCTGGACCGGGATCTCGAGCCGCTCGATGATCATGGTCGCGCGCGCGGTGAGCTCCTCGAGCATCTTCCGCGACTCCTCGGGTGCCGTAAGGACGACCATCTCGACCTTGTCGAACCAGTGGACGCGCTTGATGCCTCGCACGTCGCGGCCGGCGCTCATCTTCTCCCGCCGGAAGCACGGCGTGTACGCGACATAGCGGATCGGCAGCTTCGCAAAGTCCACGGTCTCGTCGCGGTGAATGGACACGAGCTGCGGCTCCGCGGTCGGGATCAGCCAGATGTCGTCGTCCTCGTCGCGGTACAGGTTCTCGTCGAAGTGCGGCAGGTGCGCGCTCGCGATGAGCGTCTCCCGCTTCGTGACCGAGGGCGGGTAGATCTCGGTGAAGCCATCCTGCACGTGCAGGTCGAGCATCCAGGTGATGAGCGCGCGCTGCAGCGCCGCGCCGGCACCGCGGAGCAGGTAGAACCGCGAGCCGGAGAGCTTCGTGCCTCGCGGGATGTCCAGGATCCCGAGCCGCTCGCCGACGTCCCAGTGCGGCAGCCCGGGGAACGGCAGGGGTTTCGGCGCGTCCTCGCGGATGACCGGATTGTCCGCCTCGCCGGCGCCGATCGGCACGTCGGGATCGATGACGTTCGGGATCCAGAGCAGCGCCTCGTCGCGCTCGCCCTCGACGACCGATAGCTCCTTGTCGATGGCGGCGATGCGGTCTCCCACCTCGCGCATCCGGGCCTTCACTTCGTCGCTCGGCGGACCGCCCTTGCTCGCCTTGTTGCGCTCGCCCCGGAGCGCCTCGACCTCGGAGCGAAGCTTCTTCGCGATCGCGTCCAGCTCGACGATACGGTCGAGCGGCGCGTCCGAGCCGCGCGCCTCGAGCATGGCGCGCACGCGGTCGGGATCCTCACGGATGAGATCGATGGGTCGCACGGGGCAAGTATCGGGCTCGCCTACGATGCCCGCATGGGAGCGGACATCAGCGAGGTCGTCCTCGTCGCGTTCGAGGGCCCCGACCGCTACTCCCTCGTCGGCGGCCTGGCCACCCGGATGAACGACCTGGCCGAGGCGCTCATCGCCCGCGGCCACCGGGTCCGGCACCTCTTCGTCGGCGACCCGTCCCTCGCGGCATTTGAAGAGCGGTCCGGTGGAATGCTCAGACTGGAGCGCTGGGGCCAGTGGATCTCGCGCTACCACCCAAAGGACGTCTATGACGGCGAGGACGGGAAGTGGCGCGACTTCACCCGCACGGTCCCGCCGCACCTGCTCGAAGAGGTCATCGTTCCGGCAGCCCGCGCGGGCAAGCGCGCTGTCCTCATGTTCGAGGACTGGCAGACCGCGGATGCCGCGATCAACACGTCCGCGCTCGCGACGCGCGCCGGTCTGCGTCACGCGATGACGTCGTTCTGGAACGCGAACAACACCTACGGCTTCGGCTCGATCGACTTCGGTCTGCTCGAGAGCGCGGCGACGATCACGACGATCTCCCGCTTCATGCGCGCCGAGATGGTGAAGGACGCCGGCGTCGAGCCCGAGATCCTGCCCAACGGGATCGCCGAGCGCTTCGCGGTGCCGGTGCCGCCGGCCGACGCTCGCGCGATGCGTGCCGGCCTCGCCGGCCGGCCGAGCCTGGTGAAGGTCGCGCGGTTCGACGCGGACAAACGGTGGCTGTGGGCGATCGACGCGATCGCGCATCTACGCGACCTGGGTATGCACCCGCGCTTCATCATGCGCGGCAGCCGCAGCGACTACGCCGACGTCGTGGGCGAGCGGATCCGCGACCACGGCCTCACGATGGAGCGCGTGACGTTGGGCGCCGACACGGCGCCGAAGGACCTGGCCGCGGCGTTGCGATCCGTCGAAGCGGACGTCGCCTTCCTCGATTTCTTCGTCAGCGAGCGGTCGCTCCGGGCGCTGTACGCGGCTGCCGATGGCGTGCTCGCGAACTCGGAGAAGGAGCCGTTCGGCCTGGTCGGCCTCGAGGTCATGGGTGCCGGCGGCCTCGCGTTCGTCGGCCGCACCGGCGAGGACTACGCGGTGCCGTACGGCAACTCCGTGGTCGTGCAGACCGACGATCCGCGCGAGCTCATGACGCACCTTGTGACGCTCGGGTCACGGCCGGAGCTCGAAGAGCGGATCCGCGCGGACGGCCAGCGCACCGCGGAACGCTATGTGTGGCCGCGGATCCTCGACGGCATCGAGGCCGCCTGGGAGGCCGCTGCCGCGCTCGCGTCCTAGAGACGCTCGTAGATCCCATACACGAGCGGCCGCCGGATCACGATCGGCTTGAGCGGATCGCGCGCGAGCACCGCGTGCGTGCCGCGGGTGTAGCCCTGGATACGCCGCGACTGCGAGACCCAGTCGTCGAGCGCCGGAAGGTCCATCGTGGGCAGCGAGTAGAAGAAGTGGCCCGAGCGGATCCGCTTCAGCTGGCCTTCACGGACGAGGCGCGCGACGGCGCGGTCACTGTGATGGTTGTCGACGACCGCGTCGCGGCGCTCGTAGAGCGCGCCAATGGTCCGCCCTCCGCGCACCACGCGCGGCTGGTGACCGGAGTCCGGTCGCAGATCGATGATCGTCCCGCCCAAACGCACCGCCGCGTGGGCCTGTCGGAGGGCATCGACCATGCCCGTTCTCCTGATGCATCAGAGGGACCATGAGAAGAGCGCGGTGTCGAAACGCTCACGGCCGACGCCGAGATCCTGTCCGGCCGATACCGTGAACGTGACGTTGCGCAGGCCGCGCCGTCGCGCTTCGCGGCGCGCGCCGCGGATCGCCTCCGTGTCGGGATCCACACCGACGGCGGACCGCGCGATCGGCGCGATGAGCCAGGCGAGCCGTCCGGTGCCGGTACCGATGTCGAGCACGTCCTTGCCGCGGAAGTAGCGATCGGCTCGAAGCTGGCGCAGCTCGATGTCGTCGGAGGGACGGACCGCGCTGGCGCAGCCGATGCGGCCGACCTCACCCACGTCACCGACCGGCTCAGCCATACCCCTCGCTCGCTCCCCGGAGCATCGCACCGCCCTGGCCGGTCACAGCCGCGAGCCGCGACGGGTCGAGCAGCGGCTGCTTCAGCTCCGCCGGAGGCTCCGCGCCCGCATACCACCAGATGACCTCGCAGTTGGCCCGGAAGAGCTCGTCGAACACCCGGTCCTCGGGGCTCGAATTGCGGCTCGAATACCACCAGAACCAGTCGCTGCCCTCCGCGACCATGAGCGGCGTGCGGACCGACGCGGGCATCTCACGCAGCGAGCCCCACTGCTCCTGCGCGAACCGGCGCGTGCGCTCGAGCATCTGCCATGCGCGCTGGTGCGCGGGCTCGCCGGACCAGACCTTGAGGTTCGCGTCGATCCACGACCCGGTGTGGAGCGACGGCAGCGTGATCTTCGCCGGATGCGCGTCCAGGAAGTCGGAGACGCGGACCGTCTCGAAGCGCTCGTCGGCTTCGAGCGTCCCATAGAGCGTCCGCAGGAAGTCGTTGCCGTTGTTCGGGTACGACTCCCACGCGTTCTCCCCGTCCAGGATGATCGACGCGATGTACGGACCGCCATCGTCCGGCAGGCGGTCGCGTGCGGCCTCGAGCTTCCAGATCAGGTCGCCGACCGCGTCGTTCGGCGTCATCGATCCATAGGTGAAGCCGATGCGGTCCGAGATCTCGCGGTCGCGGAACAACGCGGTCACCCCGTTTTGCAGCCGGTATGGCTGATACAGCAGCTCGGGGTGCACGAGCGCGCCGATGTCGTCGCGCTCGAACGTGATGTTCGCGGATCGGCCGAGCACTCCTTCATCCGACGCGAACCACTCGATCCGGGCCTGCTTGATCGCGTCGGCCGCCTCCGGCGAGACCGCACCCTCGGACGGCCACACGCCGCGCGGCTTTACGCCGAAGCCGCGAACGTGCGAGACGACCGCCTCCTCCAGCTGGTACAGCGCGTCGTCCGGGTACGCGAACGGCGGATCGGGCAGCAGCGCGCCGGGGTCCGTTCGCAGCGCCGAGCGGGTGTCGATGATGAGCGGGAGGATCGGGTGGTAGTACGGGGTCGTGAGGATCTCGACTCGTCCGTCGCGCTCGAGGCTCCGATAGAGGTGGGGCGCACCCGACGCCATGAACCGCTGGCGGCCGATGACGTAGTGCACGTCCTCGCGGGTGAACCGGCGCGCGCGGTCGCGCAGATCGCGCAGCCGCTCGTCGGACGCGATGTCCTCGGGATCGATCCACGCGAGGTTGAACCAGAGCGCGAGATCGACGAAATAATCGTCGGACAGGAGCTCGGGCCGGCCCTTGGTCGCCAGCGCGAGCTGCAGCAGCCGGCGATATTCGTCGTGCTGCGCGATCACGTTGCCGTGATGGATGGAGAAGAAGCGCGCGAGCATGTGCTCCTTCTCATCCGGTGAGAGCGTGCCTTCGACGGTGCGCATCGTCACCCGCGTGTCCTCGTCGTCCGCGCCGCGCGCGTAGTCCTCGAGCTGGTCGCGCAGCGACGGAACCATGGTGAAGCTCGCCTTCACCTTCGGGAACTCGTTCAGCAGCCGCGCCATGTGGAGGTAGTCCTTCGAGGCGTGGAGCCGGACCCAGGGAAGGACGAACTCGCTCGTCTGCGGATGCTTGTAGTAGGGCTGGTGCATATGCCAGATGATCGCGACGGCCAGCTTCCCGTTCATGTCGCGCGCGCGGCCTCGCTGAGTCGGCGCCTGACGAATATCGGATCCAGAGTGGTCAACATCCAGGCAGCCCTGGGCCCGGCGGCCTTCCCGATGAACGAGTAGTAGAGCGCCTCGAACGCGGCCTTCGTCACCTTGCCCTCGGGGGTCGTGAGGCCGACCTCTTTCGCGATCTCGTAGAGGCGCTCCTGCATCTGCTCCGGATCCGTGATCTTCCCCACCTCGGCGGCCGCACGCTCGAGGAAGGCTCGCTGCTGATCGGTGAGCGTCGCGGCGACCGGTGGAAGCTCGGGGGCGACCGCGAAGCGCGCCTCGTCAGGAGCCCAGCGTTCGAGCCAGATCTTCGCGAGGGCGATGCGCTTCTCGAGGTCAGCGCTCTCGCCGTCCGTGAGCGGCGCCTTCTTGCGCTTCTCGGCCTCGGCGTGCGGTTCGATGCTCGGGATCTGCAGCCAGTCCGCAACGGTGCCGAACCGCACGCGGAAGATGACCGGCTCCACGAAGTCCGTCACTTGCGAGAGGTGCCACACCTTTCCCAGATCGCTCAGCGGATCCTCGAGATACGCATCGGCGCAGCGGTCGTACTCGTCGTACAGCCGCGGAAGTGTGTTGCCGGCCGGATCGAACTCGACGGCCCGCTTCGGGTGCGTGCGCAGCATGAGGAAGCGGACGATCTCGCCGGGATAGATCTCGACGAGCTCCACCGCCGAAGCGCCGATGCCCTTTGAGGTCGCCATCTTCTTGCCGCCGATCGTGAGGAACTCGTGCTGCAGACCCGCTGGTGGCTCGCGCTTCCACACCGCCCGGTAGATCTCGTTCGCGCGGTCCCGCGATCCGCCAGCGGTCAGGAGATCCTTGCCGCCCTCCTCATATGTGACGTCGAAGAGATCCCACATCGCGCACCACTGGAGGTTCCAGGGGAGCTTGCCATTGCCCTTGAACGGCGAGATACGCCCGGTGTGCCCGCAACCCTCCGCCCACGTCACGTACTCCCTGCGGCACTCGTACGCCACGGTGGTGCCGTCGAAGTCCGTCGCGTGCGTCGTCCCGATCTTCCCGCAGCTCTCGCAGATGATCCAGATGGGGACCCAGTTCGGGTCCTTCTGAACGTTCGAGACCTCGGCGTAGACCCGTCGCACATCGTCGGCGTGGCGCAGCACGAGATCGATCTCGTGGTCGAGCTTCCCCGACTGGTACAGATCGCGCAGCCAGTGGATCTCCTCTGGATGGATCCCGACGCGCTCGAACGTCGAGAGGAACCGCTGCGCGTGATAACGGGCGAAGTCGCTCGCGACCGCCGGATCGGGAGACGGGATCTTGAAGAACGGCTTCCCCATGTGCTCGGCCATCCCGGCCTGCTGCCGCATCGACTGCGAGTCCATCGGGTCGTAGTCGTCGATGGTGAAGACATAGCGCACGTTCAGCCCGTGGTCGCGGAACGTCCGGTAGAGGGCGTCGGTGATCACGGGCCCGCGGAGGCTCGAGATCGGCACCGGGCCGGACGGCGTCTTCGAGTCGCGGATGACGTGTGGGATGTCCTTCGACAGCGACGCGGCGACCGCGTCGGCCCAGAAGAGCTCCCGGTCGGTCGGCGTCAGGGTCATCGCGCTAACGGACGGCGACGATCTTGAGCTCCACTTCGCCGCGCGGCACCGACGCGCGAACGAGGTCACCCTTTTTGTGGCCGATGAGGGCCTTTCCGACCGGCGACTCGTTGCTTATACGTCCTTCGGCCGGTGCCGCCTCGGCGGAGCCGACGATGACGTACTGATCGCGCTCGCCGTTCGATTCGATCGTGACGTGGCTGCCGATCTCGACGATATCGTGATGCTCGTTCTCGTCGATGATCGTCGCGTTCTTGACCATGCTCTCGAGCGTCATGATCCGCCCCTCGAGAAAGGCCTGATCGTTCTTCGCCTGCTCGAGCTCGGAGTTCTCCGAGTAATCGCCGAACTGCATGGCCGCGTGGATGCGCTCCGCGACCTCCTGCCGCTTGGCGGTGCGAAGCTCCTCGAGCTCCGCTTCGATCTTCTTCAGGCCGTCCGCTGAGATCGGGACCGGTTTGTCAGGGCTCATCTGAGCTGCCTCCGAAATGCGTAGCGGCCTAAAAAAAGAACACTGAAGGCCGCCTTGGCCCTCAGCGCTTCGCCGCGTACGGTGGATGTGTGGGGGAATCATACACGGTCAGCCGCCGCCTTTTGGCCCACTACCAGGCCACGAAGCGGGATCTGCCATGGCGGAAGACCCGCGAACCGTACGCCGTGCTCGTGTCCGAAAAGATGCTGCAGCAGACGCAGGCCGCTCGCGTCGCGCCGCGTTTCGAGCGCTTCATGGATCGTTTCCCGACACTTGGATCGCTCGCCGCCGCGCCGCTCGCGGCTGTGCTTCGGGAGTGGTCCGGTCTCGGCTACAACCGCAGAGCCAGAGATCTGCATCGGATCGCACGCGCATGCACGAACGGCCTGCCCACCGACGTCGCCGCGCTCGATGCCCTGCCAGGAATCGGCGCGTACACAGCGGGAGCCATCGCGTCGTTCGCATACCGCCAGCGGGTCGCGTTCGCTGATGTGAACATCCGCCGCGTTCTGGGACGCATCTTTCTCGGACGGCCGGGGACGCCCCAGGAGGGTGTGGAGCTGGACGCGCGCGCGATGCCCGAACACAACTCCGATCAATGGCATCACGCCTTGATGGATCTCGGCGCGACGATCTGCACCTCAAGAGATCCGAAGTGCGAGGTGTGTCCGTTGCGCAGGCAGTGCCTGTTCGTTCGCTCCCCGGCGGTCGGCGGCCCCCTGCGCTTCCCGCCGTCGGGCCCCTCTGCGGAGGGAACCCCCGACGGCGCCGCGCAGGGGACTCGCCGACCGCCCAGCAGGACCGCGCACGTGGCACGGCCCGCAGCATTCGCGTCCAGTGATCGGCGCGTTCGCGGCGCGATCGTGCGAGCACTCGTCGTGGCCGAGTCGGGCATGACCGTGCGAGCGCTCGGGAAGTCGATCGGCGATGCACGGGTGCCGCGACTCGTTGAAAAGCTGACGGCCGACGGGCTCATCGAGCGCGCCGGCCGGCGGGTGCGTCTCGCGAGCTAGCCGCGCTAGCCCTTCGGCAGCTCCGGACCGGCGATCGCGAGCGCGTACCGGTCGCTCGGGAGGAGCTCGGATGCGATCGCGACGACGTCGTCCTTCGTAACTGCGCGGATCTCGCGCGGGTAGCGCTCGAGGTGGTCGTCCCCGAGCCGGAACAGCTCCGCGTCCAGGACCATCGCCGCCACGCCGCCGGGACTCTCGCGTCCCACCTCGAGCTCGCCGACGAGCTTGTCGCGCGCGAGCGCGAGGTCATCGTCGGCGATCTCGCCGTCGCGGATCTTCTTGAGCTCGGCGAAGGTCACGCTGATCGCGCGCTCGACGTTCTCAGGGTTCACGCCCATTCGGACGGTCCACGGACCCTGGCTCGCGGTCCCGGAGAGGGTGCTGAAGACGTAATAGGCGAGGCCGAGCTGGTCGCGGACGACCTGCCCTGCGCGGCTCGCGAACGTGTCGGCGGCGAACACCATGTTCGTGACCTGGGCCTTCGTGAATCGCGGGTCGGTGCGCGGCAGGCCGAGCCAGCCAAGGACCACGTCGGACTGGGTCTTGTCGGGCACGACCAGAGCCTGGCGCATCGGACCTTCGAGACGGGCAGGCGGTACGACGCGGGCCGACCGGTCCTTCGAGGTCCACCCACCGAAGGCGCGCTCGGCAGCGTCGAACGCGCGCTTCGCGTCGAGCGCGCCGGCGAGGACGATCACCGAGCCGCCGGGCCGAATGGCGTTCTGGTGATGCGAGCGGACCTCCGCGAGCGTCGCGGTCCGCACGACCTCCTCGTCGCCGAGCGAGCGCGTCCGGAATGGATGGCCCGGTGGGTAGGCGAGCCCGCGCCAGGCCTTGTCCGCGACGGCGCGGGTGTCTTTCTTTGCTTCCTCGAATTCAGCAAGAGCCTGCTGTCTGACGAACTCGAGTCCTGCCGTCCCCAGTGCCGGCGTGACGACCGTTTCGGCCACGAGATCGAGGAACACGCCGAGGTCATCGGCCAGGCACTGCCCGGAGAACACGGCGGCGTGTGAACCGACGTCGAGTCGGGCGGAGGCACCCAGCCCATCGAGGGCATCCGACCACGCGCTCGCATCGCGCATCTGCGTCCCCCGGAGCAGGGCCTGCGCCGTGAGGCGCGCGACGCCTGGCCGGCCAGCCGGCTCGAAGTACTGACCCGCCTCCATCGCGAGGAGCGCCGCGACCGAGCGCAGCCCGGCGATCGGCACGACCGCGACCTTCAGCCCGTTCGTCAGCGTCCGGCGCTCGATGCCGATCATGCCGTGCGGCCTGCTTCGGGGATGAAGTGTCCGACGGTCCGCGAGCGCTCGACGAACGTCTCTCCTGCGGCCTGCTGCACGTCGAACGGTGTCACCGCCGCGAGCGCGTCGTACCACGCGCCGATCGATGGCGCAGCCGCCGTCGAGAGCAGGCTCCCGAGGCGGTACGCGCGCCAGGTGACCGTGTCGCTCGGGAATGCGACGCTCGCTAGTAGGCCGCGCCGAACGCGCCCGAACTCCTGCTCGTCGAGCGGCTGATCGGCGAGGCGCTGCAGCTCGTGCAGCAACACGTCCTCGACGGTGCGGTGCGCCACACCTGGACGGAGCGTCGCCTCGAGCGTGAACAGATACGGATCCTTCGTCAGCCCGAAGCTCGCGTCCACATCGGTCGCGAGCTCCTTCTCGACGAGCGCCCGGTACAACCGCGACGAGCGGCCCGATGCCGAATCGCCGCCGCCACCACCGGCGAGAGCGACGGCGACCGCGCTGAGCGCCGCCGCGCGCGGGTCGGACGCCGCGACGGTGTGGAAGCCGGCCTGGACGATCGGCAGCGCGCCACCGGCACGGTGCACGACGAGTCGCTTCTCGCCCATCTGCGGCGGCTCCGGCGCGAGCGGCGGCGCGACCACCGGCTCTTCGCCGACCCTGCCGAACGCGGCGGCCGCCTTCTCGATCAGCGTCTCCGCGCGATCGTCACCGACCACGACCACGTACGCGTTGTTCGGTGCGTAGTGCGTGCGGTAGTGCGCGTAGAGGCCGTCGCGCGTCATGAGCTTGATCTCGAACTTGCTGCCGATGACACCCTGCCCGTAGGGATGCCGGTCGAACGCGACCGCCTGGAGCGACTCGCCGAGGAGGAACGATGGATCGTTCTCGAGACCTTCGCGCTCGCTCACGATCACCGTCCGCTCGGCTTCGACCTCTTCGGTCGCGAGGAGCGCGTTCCGCATGCGATCGGCCTCGAGCTCGAGGGCCACGTCGTAGCGGTCGCGCGGAACGGTCTCGAAATAGCACGTGACGTCCTCGTTCGTGAACGCGTTCCACTGCGCGCCGTAGCGCGCGAGCAGCCGGTCGAGGTCGCCCTTCGGATGGGTCGGCGTGCCCTTGAACAGCATGTGCTCGAGGAAATGCGACATGCCGGTCGTGCCAGGGACCTCGTTGCGGCCGCCCACGTGGTACCAGACCCAGAGCGAGACGACGGGTGCGTGACGCGCCTCCAGGGCGTGGATCACGAGGCCGTTGTCGAGCCGCCGGGTCGCGGGGACGTCGATGAATGCGGTCTGCTCGGGGATACCTAGAACGTTACGGCGTTCCCCCGAACTGCGCGGCGAACACCGCCCGTGCGGCCGCTCCGGCGTCCTGGCTGCCAAGCAAGCCGGGCTTCTCCTCGAAGATCACGGCCATCGCGAGCTTCGGACCGTCATACGGCGCGAACCCGATGAACCACGCGTCGGGATTCCCCGACGGCGTCTCGGCGGTGCCGGACTTCCCGGCCACGGCCGTCGGGAAGTTGAGGAACTTGAAGTACACGGTCCCGTTCGGGTCGTTGACCACCGCGCGCATGCCGTCACGGATGAGCGAGAGATCCGTGGGCGTGGTCGTCGCGGTGCGCAGCTGCGTGGCGGCGTACGTCTTGACCACAACACCGGCCCGCGTGCGGATCTCGGTGACGAGCCGGGGCTTCCACACGACGCCGTCATTCGCCAGCGCGGCCGTGTAGTTCGCCATCTGCAGCGGTGTCGCGAGGAGATCGCCCTGGCCGATCGCGAGGTTCGTTGCGTCGCCAGGGTTCCAGGGACGGTTCGCCGGGCTCGGCACATTGCCGTCGGCCTCGATGACGAAGTCGATGTCCGTCGCCTTCCCCAGGCCGAAGCTCAGCGCCTCCTCCGGCAGGAGGCGCGTGTTCGTGTCGTTGAGCCGCTTGCCCAGCTCGTAGAAGAACGTGTTGCACGAGCGCGCGAGCGCGGTGCGTAGATCGATCGGTCCAAGGTTCCCGGTCTCGTGATTGAGCTGGACGATGCCGTAGCCGTTCCACGAAGCCGGGCAGTCGATCCGCTGACCGGCCTTGTACAGGCCGTTCTTCAGCGCGGCCGCCGCGGTGATCGGCTTGAACGAGGACCCGGTGGGGTACGTGCCTGAGACCGCGCGGTTCACCAGCGGCCGCTTCGGATCGCTGTTGAGGGCGGCGATCGTCGCGCTGTCGCCGCTGACGAACACGTTCGCGTCGAAGGATGGACGGCTCGCGAGCACGAGCACCTCGCCCGACCACGGATCCTCGGCCACGATCGCGCCCTTCTGATCACCGAGCGCCTTCTCCGCGGCGGCCTGCAGCTTTGGATCGAGCGACAGCACGGCATCGTTCCCGGGAATGGCGGCCGTCTCGCCGAGCAGCTCGACCGGACGCTCGTCGGGATCCACGATCGAGAGCCGCCAGCCGAAGCTGCCGCCGAGGACGTCGTCGAGCTGCTGCTCGAGCCCGTTCTTCCCGATGAGGTCGCCGGCCGAGTAGCCACGCGAGGCGCGCTTCTGCGCATCGGCGTCGCTCGCTTCGCCCATGAAGCCAAGCAGCTGCGACGCGAGACCCGTCGGGTAGCTGCGCACGCGCTGGGCCTGGAGCTGCACGCCCTCGATGACGGTGAGGCGCGCCCGCAGCGCCGTGAAGGCGTCGCCGGTCAGCGTCCGTATGGGAACGAAGCTATCCGGCCGCACCCACGATGCGTTGTACTTCGCTTTGATGTCGTCGGTCTTGAGACCGAGGACGCTCGAGAGGCTCGCCAGCATGCCCGCCTCGTTCTTGATCTGCTCGGGCACGACGCCGACCACGGCCGCGTCGCTGAACGTCGCGAGCTCGGTCCCTTCGCGCGCGATGATCCGGCCGCGGCTCGTGGGGAGGCGCGTCATGCGCACCAGCCGTCCGCTGATGAGGCGCGGGAGGATGGCCTCGGGCGTCCAGTCGATCTTCCAGACCGCCTTGTCCTTGTCGCCGGTCATCACGAGGTTCAGGAACGTGTCGCGGCGGAGGTCGCCGACACGCTGTGTGTGGAACGTGACCGCGAGCGGCACCGTCGCGCGGCGTGGATCGGGAGAGCCGTTGGCGCCGGCCGGATGCGCAGCGACACCCGAGGTCGCCTCGAGCGAGGTGAGCGTCATCTCCTGCGCGATGCGCGGGAGCCGCGCGATGAAGCCGTCCTCGCCGACCGTGGCCTTGCTCTCGTCCGCGAGCAGCGCCCACATCGCCGGGTAGTCACCCTTCACCCACGCGGCGGCATAGGCCTTCGCGACGGGCTCGGCCGCGGGCGGCTGCGGCTCGCACGCGGCGAAGATCGACGCAATGACCGCGAGCACGGAGAGGGCGATCGCGCTGCGCGTCATCCGCTAGTAGCCGGCCGCGTAGCCCTCGCGCCGCGGATCCGCTCCGCCGGAGAAGACGCCGTTGCCGTCGATCGCGATCGCCTGCGCGCCACCCGTGATCTCGGCCCAGTCGCCAAGGACCTGCAGGTCATGTCCCCTCGCCGCCAACGCCTTGCGCACCTGCTCAGGGAAACGGGCCTCGAGCTGCAATGTTCTGCCTGTGTCGTGATACCAGCGCGGCGACTCGATCGCCTCCTGGACATCGAGCCCGTGGTCGATGAGCCCGACCGCGAGCTGGAAGTTCGTCTGCACCTGCGCGTGGCGCCCGGGGGTCCCGAAGACGAAGCGCGGCGACTGGCCGTCGAGGACGATGACGGTGTTGAGCGTGTGCACCGGCCGCTTGCCGGGTGCGAGCGCGTTCGGCGACCGCGGGTCGAGTGAGAACCCGGAGAGCCGGTTATTTAACAGGATGCCGGTGCCCGGCACGATCGTCGCCGCGCCGAACGCGCTGAACACGCTCTCGATGAGCGAGACGGCGTTCCCGTCGCGGTCCACGACCGCCAGATAGGTCGTGTCGGCGGGTAACGCGGCCGGCTCGACGCGGTCGGCGGCCCTCGCCCCCACAGCGCGGCGGCGCTGCGCGACGAATGCGTCCGCGTACAGCTCCTGGGCGTCGAAGCGGACCATGCGCGGATCGCCGGCCATCGCGTCGCGATCGGCGAACGCGAGCTTCTTGATCTCGACCATCGTGTGGATCTGATCGGCGCTCCCCCAGCCCATACCGCGCAGATCGAGACCCTCCGCGATGGCGAGTTCCTCGAGCAGCACGTGACCCTGCGACACCGGCGGCTGACCCACGACCCGGAGGCCGCGGTATGCGGTCTCGATCGGGTCACGGCGATCCGTGCCGTGCGCGGCGAGGTCGGCGATGCCGATCCAGCCGCCGAGGCTCGCGATGCCGACCGCGAGGCGCTCGGCGAGATCCCCACGGTAGAAGGCCTCGGTGCCATCGGACGCGATCGCGCGCAAGGACCCGGCGAGCTCGGGCTGCTGGAGCATCTCGCCCGGTCGCGGGCGCCTCCCGAGCGGGCTGTATGTGCGGGCCGCGGTCGGATCGGCGCCCAGGCGCGCGACCTCCTCGCCGATCGCCTCGGAGAGCAGGTCGCTCACCGGGAAACCTTCGGCCGCGTAGGCGATCGCGGGCGCGAGAGCCCGGTCGATCCCGAGCCTGCCGTGATCGTTCAGCATGTCGCCCCACGCGGCGACCGCGCCGGGCACCGTCGCGAGCCGTGCGCCGCGGTCGCCGTAGCCCTGCGCGAAGGCCGCGTCGTCCACGGTCGCGGGTGCCGCCCCCGAGCCGTTGTACGCAGTGACGGTGCGGCTCCGCGCGTCGTAGACGAGGGCGAACACGTCACCGCCGATCGAGCAGCGCTGCGGCAGGACGACGGCACAGACCGCAGCCGCTGCGATCGCCGCGTCGACCGCGCTTCCGCCGTCGCGCAGTGCCGCGAGGCCGGCCGCCGTCGCGAGGTGATGCCCGCTCGCGACGATGCCGTTGGCGGATCGCACGGTGGGGCGATGGGACATCGAGCGGATGCTAAATGCCTGAGCGGAGGAACAGCATGAAGAGGAATAGCCACGCGAATGCCGCGACCGCAGCGACGACGATCCCCATCGCGAGCGAGCCGCGCGGCCGCTGCACGACCGGCATGAGCGCGACCGCGAGGGCGATGAGGATCAGCTCAGGCCCGGTCACGAGCAGGCCCGCGAAGAGGATGTAGCCAATGGCGATCCACCCGAGGACGGCGGGGCCGTTGACCGACACGACGAACGCGGCGATGGCCGCGGCCGCGGCCGAGCCCCAGAGCAGCAGATCGGTCCCGAGGTTCCCGAACCCGCCGGTCGCGACGTAGGCGTATACGGCCATTGCGACCGCGTCGAAGGCGGCCACACCGGCACGCACGGTGTTGCTCACGACGGCTCAGTGTGCAGGAAGAGGCGGGTGTAGCCGACCGGCTCCCCGGGCAGCAGCGCCTGCGGGGAGGTCCCGTCCAGGTGCATGAGCATCGCCTGCTCGTCGCAGGCGGACCGCTTGGGGCACACCGGACACTCCGAGGCGCTCTTCTCGGGCAGCCGCCCGAGGCTCGTCAGCGTGAAACCGCACGTGGTGAAGAACTCGGGGACCAGCGTGAGCGCAAAGACACGTCGCAGGCCCCGCTCGCGCGCGCGCTGGACGCAAGCCTCGACGATCGCCTTGCCGACGCCGCGTCCCGCGGCCTCGGGCGCGACGGCGAGCGATCGCAGCTCGGCGAGATCGCTCGTCAGGGTCGCGAGGGCCCCGCACCCGAGGAAGCCATCATCGTCGGCAACGAGGAAGTCGGCGAGATTGGTCTCGAGGAAGGTCTCGGTGCGCTCGAGCATCCGGTCCTCGGCGGCGTAGCGATCGATGAGCGCCTTCATCGGAGCGATGTCCGATGTTCGAGCCGCGCGGACGATCACGACCCGAACGCGGCCTTTGCCTCCGCGAGCTCCTCGCGGACCCGCTCCGGCGCGGTCCCACCCGGTGACCGGCGGGCCGCGAGCGACCGCGCGACGGACGCATCCGCCGCGGCGTCGTCACCGAACCGTGCGTCATAGCCCCGAAGCTCGGACGTGGTCAGGGAGACCAGATCCGTTCCTTTCGTGAGCTGATCACGGACGATCCTGCCGACGACCTCGTGCGCCTCACGGAACGGGACGCCCCGCGCCACGAGGTGATCCGCGAGATCGGTCGCCGTGAGCATGCCCCGCTCGGTGGCACGCCGCATCGCATCGCGATCGACATGCAGGTCCTTGATGACGAGCGCGAGGACGGCGAGGCCCGGCGCCGCCTGCGCAGCGTCGTACAGGGGCACGCGCTGCTCCTGAAGATCGCTGCCGTACGCGAGCGGCAGGCCTTTCAGCGTCGTCAGCACCGCGACGAGGTCACCGATGATCCGCCCGGCACGCCCGCGCACGAGCTCGGCCACATCGGGGTTCTTCTTCTGCGGCATGATGCTCGAGCCGGTCGCATGCCGATCGTCGAACGCGACGAAACCGAACTCCGCCGACGTCCAGAGGACCAGCTCCTCCGCGAGCCGCGACGCGTGGACGGCCGCCAGGGCCGCGACGAAGACGTACTCGACGACGAAGTCGCGGTCGCTTACCGCATCGATGCTGTTGCGGAACGTCGCAGGGAGTCCAAGCTCGCGAGCAGTGACCCGCGGGTCGACCGCGTACGGCGACCCGGCGAGCGCCGCGGCCCCCAGCGGCGACACCGCGGCGCGCGCGCGGGCCTGGCCGACGCGGGCGCGGTCCCGGCGGAACGCCTCGACGTGCGCGAGCAGGTGATGCGCGAGCGAGACCGGCTGCGCGCGCGGGAGGTGGGTGTAGCCAGGGAGGACGGTCTCCACCTCGCCCGCGGCGCGATCGATGAGCGCTCGCCCGAGCGCGAGAAGCGAACCGTCGAGCTCGTCGAGGAGGTCGAGCGTGAAGAGGCGCAGGTCCAGCGCGACCTGGTCGTTCCGGCTGCGCGCGGTGTGCAGCTTCCCGGCGACGGCGCCGATGCGCTGGCCGAGGACCGACTCGATGACGCTGTGCACGTCCTCGTGGCCGGTGGGCCACGCGAAGGAGCCCTCCGCCAGCTCGGTGGCGATCTGCTCCAGACCCCCGACGATCGCGCGCGCCTCGTCCGCCGTCAGGATGCGCTGCGCGCCGAGCATCCGCGCGTGCGCGATGCTGCCACGCACGTCATGCGCCGCGATCCGCTTGTCGAGCTCGAGCGAGCTCGTGAAGCCGAGGATCGCAGGGTCGAGACCGCCCTCGAACCGGCCGCTCCAAAGCGGGCTGCTCACGTCCGCTTGCCCGGCTTGTGCCTGGGAGCGCGCTTCGCAGCGGGCTTCTCCGTTGCGACGTTCTTGGGGATCGCGAGCGTCGCCTCGCTATCCGGACCCCAGAGCGCCTGGATGCGCGACTGGTTGCGCAGCGGCAGGCCGAAGACGTTGATGAAGCCCTCGGCGGCCTTGTGATCGAAGGTATCGCCTTTCCCATAGGTCGCGAGAGACGTCGAGTAGAGGGAATGTTCCGAGCGGCGACCGACGACGGTCGCCGTGCCCTTGTGCAGCTTCACCCGGATCTCGCCGGTGACGAAGCGCTGCGTGCTGTGTACGTACGACGCGAGGTCCTGGTGGTGCGCCGAGAACCAGAGGCCGTTGTAGACGAGGTCCGCGTACTCGTCGGCGACCCGCTGCTTGAACCGCAGCGTCTCCTTCGACAGGACCATGTCCTCGAGGGCGCGATGCGCAAGATGCAGCACCACTGCCGCCGGCGCCTCGTAGATCTCACGTGACTTGATGCCCACGAGGCGGTTCTCGATCTGGTCGATGCGGCCGACGCCGTGCTTGCCGGCAAGCGTGTTGAGGCGCTCGATCAGCTCGACGCCCTCTACGGCCTCGCCGTCGAGCGTGACCGGGATCCCCTCGCGGAAGCCGATGACGAGCTCCTTCGCGCGCTCGGGCGCCTCGTCCGGATCGACGGTCCACTGGAAGACGTCGCGGGGCGGCGCGCCCCACGGGTCCTCGAGCACGCCGGCCTCGATCGAACGGCCCCAAAGATTCATGTCGACGCTGTACGGGCTCTTCTTCGTGACCGGCACGGGGATGCCGCGAGCCTTCGCGTAGTCGATCTCATCGTCGCGGGTCATGTTCATGCCGCTCCGCAGGGGCGCGACGACCGTCATCTCGGGTGCGAGCGCAGCGACCGCGAGGTCGAAGCGCACCTGGTCGTTGCCCTTCCCCGTCGAGCCGTGCGCGACGAACCGCGCGCCTTCCTCGCGGGCCGCGTCGACGAGCAGCTTTGCGAGCAGCGGCCGCCCGAGCGCCGTCGCGAGCGGGTACCGCCCCTCATAGAGCGCACCCGCTTGCAATGCGGGCCAGAGGAAGAACCGAACGAACGTGTCGCGCGCGTCGTGGACGATCGCCTTGCGCGCGCCGCTCTGGATCGCCTTCTTCTGGATCTCCGGGAGGTCCTTGACCGACCCGAGGTCGCCGGTGCAGGTGACGACCTCGAAGCCGTACGTCTCCCGCAGCCATGCGACCGCGACGGACGTATCGAGCCCGCCCGAATATGCGAGCACGATCGTCTGCCCCTTGGTCGCCTGCGCCGCCTTGTCTTTTGTCATACGGGCTTTCCCACTCCATATTCAGCGAGCCGCTTGTTGATCCCGCGCGCGCGCGCCGGATCGTGTGCGGCGACGAACACCGTGTCGTCGCCGGCGATCGTCCCGATGACATCATTGAAAGCCGACGTGTCGAGCGCGATGGCCAGCGCGTTGGCCGTGCCCGGCGGCGTCTTCAGGATCACGAGGTTCCCCGCGACCGCACTCGACACCGGGTATTCGTCGCAGAACCTGCGGAGCCGCTCGAGACCGCCGGACAATGGCACCACCGCCGGCGGGGCATACACGTGCGCTCCGTCGCGCGGCACCTTCACCAGGCCGATCTCGACGATATCGCGCGACACCGTCGCCTGCGTCGCAGCGAAGCCGGCCGCGCGCAGCGCGCGGACGACGTCCTGCTGCGTCGCGAGGCGCTTCTCGCTGACGAGACGCACGAGCGTCTGCTGGCGGTGCTGCTTGCGCGCGTTGAGCTCGTTCATGCGGCCTCGAACACGGTGCCGGCCGACCCGCCCGCGAGCAGGGCCTCGATGGCATCGATGTCGCGCGCCGAGACGATCGCCGCCCGGCAGCCCGCCTGCGCCGCGACGAGGCAGGCTTCGACCTTCGGCAGCATCCCGCCCTCGATGGTCCCGTCGTCGACGAGCGCTTTCGCGCCGTCGCGGTCGAGATGCGCCAGCACCTTCCCGTCCTTGCCCCGCACGCCGGGGACGTCCGTGACGAACGCGAGCAGCCGCGCGGCGACGCTCGCCGCGATCGCGCCCGCTGCGGTGTCGCCGTTCACATTGAGGATCGTGCCGTCCGTGTCGAGCGCGGCCGGCGCGATGACCGGGACGCGAAGCGCCTCGAGCAGCTCTTCGAGCAGCGAGCTGTCGACCATCGACACCCGGCCGACGAGCCCGAGGGCCGCGTCCTCGCGCTCGGCGCGGAGCATGCCGCCGTCGACGCCGGAGAGCCCGGTCGCCGGCACGCCCTTCTTGATCAGCCGAGCGACAAGGGTCTTGTTCACGAGGCCGGCGAGCACGCCGAGGGCGACGTCGCGCGTGGGCTCATCGGTGACGCGGAGGCCGCGTTCGAACCGCGTCTCGAGGCCGAGCTTCTTGGACCACTCGCCGATGAGCGGGCCGCCGCCGTGCACCGCGATGACCGGCCGGCCGGCATCGTTGAGCGCCGCGACCAGATCGAGGGCCGCATCGTCCTCACCGGAGACGCTCCCTCCGATCTTGAGGACCACGACCTCGCGTGCGCGCTCGGTCGTGGGGGTACGGCCCGAAGGCCTAGGTGGTGTAGTCGGCATTGATCCGCACGTACTCGGCCGAGAGATCGGTGCCCCAGGCTCGGGCCGTCGAGTCGCCCAGACCGAGGTCCACCTCGATCACGATCTCCGGCATCGCGAAGAGCGCTCGCACCGTGTTCGCGTCGAACGCCCGGGGCGCACCGCTCGCATACACGGCGACGTCACCGATGCGCACCGACGCCTTCGCCGCCTCGACCTTCGCCCCAGACCGGCCGGCCGCCGCGAGGATCCGGCCCCAGTTCGGGTCAGCTCCGTGGATCGCGGTCTTCACGAGGTTGGAGGTGGTGATCGTCCGGGCGGCCGCGCGCGCGTCCGACTCCGACGCCGCACCGACAAGCCGCACCTCGAACACCTTCGTCACGCCCTCGCCGTCGGCGACGACCGCTCGCGCGAGATCGAGACACACGGCCGTGAGGGCGTCCAGGAACTTCGATCCGTCGGACGTGCCGACGCGCACGCCGGACGCGCCGTTCGCCAGGACGAGGAGCGTGTCGTTCGTGCTCGTATCCCCATCCACCGATACCGCGTTGAACGTGTCGTCCGCGGCGGAGCGGAGCATCGGCCGCAGCGCGGCGCCGTCGATGTGGGCGTCCGTGGTCACGAAGGTCAGGAGCGTCGCCATGTTCGGATGGATCATCCCGGCGCCCTTCGCGATGCCGCCGATGCGGACGGTGCCGTCCGCGAGCACCACCTCGCGCTGCGCGACCTTCGGCCGGGTGTCGGTGGTCATGATGGCCCGCGAAACATCGTCCCAGCCGGACTCGGTCAGCGTGATCCGGCCGATCGCGGGAATGATCCGATCCATCGGTAGCGGCACACCGATGACACCCGTGCTCGCGACCCCGATCTCGTGGGGGTCGACGTGCAGGAGCTCAGCGCCCGCGGTCGCCATCGCGACCGCGTCGCGCTCTCCCTGCGGGCCGGTGCACGCGTTCGCGTTGCCGGAGTTCACGACGACGCCGCGGAGATGCCCTTTGGCGAGATGCTTACGCGTGATGAGGCATGGCGCGGCGATCACCTGGTTGGTCGTGAAGACGCCCGCCGCGTGGACGTGCGCGGCCGTCGAAGCGATGACCGCGACATCGAGCCTCGTCGCGTCCGCGTGCTTCACGCCGGCCGCGACCGCGCCGGCGACGAACCCCTTCGCGAAGGTGACGCCCTGTCCCTCGGTCATGGCCATAGCGGCATCGCCTCGAGACCGGTCGTCTCCGGCAGGCCGCACATCACGTTCAGGTTCTGGATCGCCTGTCCGGCTGCGCCCTTCACAAGGTTGTCGAGGACGCCGACCGCGACCAGACGCCGGTTGTCCTCGTCAACGACCGCGTGCACGAGGCACCAGTTGCTGCCGAGGGTCGCCTTGGTCGGCGGGAACGCGTTGACCCACCGGACGAACGGCTCGCCAACGTAGGTCGCGGCGTAGGCCTCAGCCACCTGCGCAGCGGTGACCCCTGCACGGAGCGGCGCGTAGCACGTCGCGATGAGTCCGCGCGTCATCGGGATGAGGTGCGGCGTGAACGTGAGCCCAGCCTCCGCGCGGCCGAGGACAGCGAGCCCTTGCGCGATCTCGGGCGTGTGACGGTGCGTCGGCACGCCGTACGTGCGGACGCTCTCGTCGATGGTGCCGTAGAGGTACGCGTCGTCGACGATGTGGCCCGCGCCCGAGACGCCGGACTTGGCGTCGACGATCACGCCACTGTCGATGAGGCCGTGCTTCGCCGCCGGCGCGAGCGCCAGCAGCGACGCCGTCGGGTAGCAGCCGGGGTTGGCGACGACGCGCGCCTGGGGCAGGGCCGCACGCGCGAACTCCGTCAGTCCGTAGACCGACTCCGCGAGCAGCTGCGGCGCGGGATGGGTGTAGCCGTACCAGCGCTCGTAGGCTGCGGGGTCCTTCAGCCGGAAGTCCGAGCCGATGTCGATGATCCGTCGGCCTTCACTCAGCCACTGCGGCGCCTGCTTCGCGGCCTCACCCGCCGGGAGCGCCGTGAACACGACCTCCGCGTCCCCGATGCCGCTTCCGACGACGAGGTCGTCGGGCGCGTCGTGGAGGTGCGGAAGCACCGCGCGGAGCATCTCGCCCTGGCGCGAGCGCGCGACGGTCGCAACCAGCTTCACTCCACTGTGCCGCAGCAGCAGGCGCGCGAGCTCGCCACCGGCGTAGCCCGTGGCCCCGACGATCGCGACGGTGATCGGCATCGCTAGATTATGCAGACTGGTGGATATTTATGCAAGGACGGCCACGCGGCCGATCACGTCGGCCCGACCGACGGCGTCCCGAGATCCATCGACGCAGCTACACGAACCGCTCCTCGCGGGGATTCGCGACGTTCGGCATCTGCGTCAGGTCACAACGTCGACGCTGACGATGAGGCCGATCGAGACGGCTGTCGCGCCGAGCGCGCGTCGCAGGACCGTGAGTGAAGAGAAAAGGCCCTTCCCGAACGCGGTCCTCCGAGTTTAGCGGGCGTGTGCGCGGGAAAAGTCGTACAGCGCCCGCTCCGAGCCACCGAGGAGGTCTCGACCTCGTGTCGACACGCGCGAGCCGCCGGCGAGCACCAGGGTCGTCGCGAAGCCTTCCTGCCGCTCGCTGAATCCGACCGCGACGGGAATGACCTCGGTCACATCGGACCACGACACGTCCGTCGATAGGAGCGGCAGCCCCGACGCCAGGTGGAGGCCCTTGGCGTCGACGACGGTACGGGCGAACGCCGGCTGCAGCGTGAGGACCAGTCCGACAGCGGCGACCGCCAACAGGATGCGCGGGTAGAGGACGACGTGTGCGACAGCGCGCCGGGCGAGATCCTCGGCCGCGCCGGCGTTGCGGTGCCAGTGCCGCAGCGTGCCCCGCGCCCACCCGGGCGCCGACGAGCCGAGGGCGACGCGCGCGATGGCGGCCGCGAGGGCCGCGCCGCCGGCGAACGCCGCGAGCAGAACGCGCGGGTCGAACACGGAGACGTGTGGAAGGATCGCGAAGGTGCCGGGCACGGGTGTGATGCGCGCCGCGAGCTGCGCGGCGAACGGAATGGCTGCCAGGAGGATCACCCCCACCATCACGGCGAAGCCGCCGATAGCGAGCGGGACGACCGGGTCGTCGCTGTCGGTGAATCCCTCGGTCGTCGCGTCGATCGCGCGCGTGAGCTCGTGCAGCGCGCCGGCGCTGCTCAATGTGCCGCGGCGGCCATCGGCGAGGACCGTGGCGAAGAACGGAGCGAGCTCGGGATCGACAACGCCGTCGAGCGCGATGGAGAGATCGAGCGTTCCGCGCGGCGACACGATGCGGACGCGGCCATGTTCGGCGGTGACCGACCGCGCGTCCGGCCACGCGATCTCGCGCGTTCCGGTGGTGTCGGAGATGCGGATCGCGCTACCGTCGAGCTCGCAGATCGCGGCATGCGAGCGGAATCCCTCGTGCACCCGCACTGCCTGCGTGAGGATCGACCTCGGGCGCGCGAGCTTGACCGGATCCGCCGGCTGGGTCCGCGGAAGGGTCGCGAGGCGCTCCACCTACGTAGAACGCGCGGCATCCTCAGGCGTCACGCGCTCGAACCGAATGGCCTCCCCAGGCGCCGCCTGGGCGACGAACCCGAGATCGGCCACGATGACGGTCGCGATGATCGGGTAACCGCCGGTCGTCCCATGGTCGGCGAGCAGGACGATCGGCGCGCCGCCGCGCGGCACCTGGATCGCGCCGGTGACGAGACCGAAGCTCAGCAGCTCGCGCTCGGCCGGATCCATCGTGGGGCCCGCGAGACGCACGCCCATCCGATCGCTCTCTGGCAGCACCGTGAACGCCGACGCGAAGAACCGGTCGACGGTCCCCGTCGGGAACGATGCGTCGTGCGGTCCGGCGATCGCGCGGACCGGCGTCCCATACGCGGGCACGGCAGCACGCCGACCGGCGCCCTCCATCCCCGCACCCGATGCGCCGAGCTCGACCGCGTCCCCGGCGGCAAGCGCGCGAGGCACCGGACCCAGCGCGGCCGACAGGTACGTGGCACGCGAGCCGAGCACGGGATCGAGCGCGAGGCCGCCGCTCACGGCAACGTACGCGTAGCGGGTGCGGTCCGAGCCCTCCACGACCACCTCTTCCCCTGCTCGCGCGAGGACACTGGTCCATCCGGGCACGCGCGCGCGTGTGCGGATCCGCACGTCACGACCAGTGGCCGCGACCACCCGCCGGTCATCGCAGCGGAACGCGAACGGCAATCCGATGATCTCGATGGCCGCCGCGTCGTCCGCACAGCCCGCGAGCGCGAGGGCAGCGGCGAAAGCCTGCGGGTCCGCCGGCCCGGACGGTGGGATCCCCGCCCGTGCGCCGCCGGCGCGCCCGCGGTCCTGCACGGTCGCGCGGAGCCCGGGCTTCGCGATCCGCATCATCGCGGCACGAACCGCACGCGATCGCCCGCACCGATGAGCGCCGCAGGGTCGCGCCGGGGATCGAACATGACGAGCACTGTCCGTCCGATGAGGTGCCAGCCGCCCGGTGATTCGAACGGGTACACGAGGGTCTGACCATTCGCGACCCCGACCGAACCCGCCGGGACGCGTGCCCGCGGCGTGTCAAGGCGCGGCACGTCGATCCGTGGGTCGAGCGTTCCGAGATATGCGAGCCCGGGCATGAAGCCCAGGAAGAACGCCTCGTACTCGCGCCCGGTGTGCGCGTCGATGAGCTCGCGCGGTGTCAGCCCGGACCGCGCGGCGGCGATCGCGAGGTCAGGACCGTCATAGCTGGTCGGGATCTCGATGAGGCGCCCGGCCGTCGCGGGCCGCGGCGCGGGCGGATGCGCCGCGAGCGCTTCGGCCACCGCGAGCGCGGCGGCGCGCGCGGTGGGAGGGTCGAATCGCAGCACGACCGACGCGTACGCCGGGATCGCCTCGCCGAGGCCTCGGGCCTCCCAGGCGTCCGCGATGGCGCGGGCGCGGGCGGCGATCCCAGGGTCGATGCGCTGCTCGAGCTCGAGGAGGAACGCGCGATCGCCGAACGCGCGAAGGCTCATGCCGCGCGCAGCCGCTCCACGCGGATGTCCGCCGCGACGAGCGCCGCCCGGGCGGCGTGCAGGATGTTCGGCGCCCCGGGCGTATCGCCGTGGACGCACAGCGTATCGACCGCCTGCTCCAGGAAGGTACCGTCGTGCGCGCGCACCCCGCCGTCGAGCATGAACGACACGGCCTGCGCCGCCGCGCGCGCGGGATCGGTGATCAGGGAGTGCTCGAGCGTGCGCAAGCGCAGCGCGCCGTTCGGCTCGTAAGCGCGATCGATGAACCCCTCACGAGCGACGCGGATGCCCGCCGCGCGGCCGGCCCGCTCGAGCGCGGAACCTGGGAAGACGAACAGGATGAGGTCGCGCGCGCTCCGCTCCATCGCGCGCACGATCGCGGCCGCAACGACCTCGTCGTGCTGCGCCGCGTTGTAGAGCGCGCCATGCCCCTTCACGTGGGTGACCGGTACGCCTTCGGAGCCAGCGATGGCGGTCAGTGTCTCGATCTGCGCGACCAGATCGGCGACGAGCTCAGCGGCCGGAACGTCGAGCGGCTTGCGCCCGAAGTTCGCCGGGTCGCGGTAGCCGGGATGCGCACCGACGCCGACGCCGCTGGCCTTCGCGAGCACGATCGCCTCGCGCATCGATCGCTCGTCGCCGGCGTGTGCTCCGCAGGCGATGTTCGCCGACGTGATGAGCGGCATGATCGCGGCCTCGGTGCCGGCGCCTTCGCCGAGATCGGAGTTCAGGTCGATGGTCACCACGGCAGGACGCTAGAGGAAAACGAGCGGCCCGGGGTTCATCCCCGGGCCGCGAGAACCACCAGTCTTGAGCCCTGCCAGCGAGGCCGAAGGCCGAGCTTGCAGTTAAACGAACAAGGGGGCGAGAACGAGGGTGATCGTCGCGAGGAGCTTGATGAGGACGTGCAGGCTCGGGCCGGCGGTGTCCTTGAACGGGTCGCCGACCGTGTCGCCGACGACCGCCGCCGCGTGCGCCAGGGTGCCCTTACCGAGGACGTTCCCGGCGTCATCCTTCAGCATGCCCGACTCGATGTACTTCTTGGCGTTGTCCCACGCGCCACCACCGTTGTTGAGGACGGTGGCGAGGATCACGCCGGCCATGGTGCCGACCATGAGCAGGGCCGCCTCGGCCTCCGCCTTCAGGAGCACGCCGACGATGATCGGGGTGATGATCGCGATGACCCCCGGCGGGATCATGTTCCTGAGCGCGGACTGCGTGGTCAGGTCCACGACGCGCGCGTAGTCCGGGCGGGTCGTGCCGGCCATGATGCCGGGGTCCTCGCGGAACTGGCGGCGGACCTCTTCGATGATCGCGCTGGCGGACTTGCCGACCGCGCGGATCGCGAGCGACGAGAAGAAGTAGACGAGCATCGCGCCGATGAGGCCGCCGATGAAGACGTCGACCTTGGCGAGGTTGACCGTATCGAACGGCTTGCCGGTGATCT
Organism: Candidatus Limnocylindria bacterium; assembly: GCA_038227105.1. GTDB lineage: Bacteria > Chloroflexota > Limnocylindria > P2-11E > P2-11E > UBA4735. The sequence goes on from JBBRQB010000003.1 coordinate 30,620, forward strand.
GCGCGACCTTGTCCAGGTAGGCGGAGAACAGGAGGAACGCGGCAAGGGCCGCGGATGCGACCGCGTAGCCCTTGGTGAGCGCCTTCGTGGTGTTGCCGACCGCGTCGAGGCGGTCGGTGCGCTCGCGGGTCTCCTCGGACGCGCCGGACATCGAGGCGACGCCACCGGCGTTGTCGGTGATCGGGCCGAAGGTGTCCATCGCGAGGATGAACGCCGCGCTCATGAGCATGCCCATGGTCGCGACGGCCGTGCCGTAGATGCCACCGTGCGGCAGGCCGGTCTCGGTGCCCCAGCGGTCACCGAGCCAGTGCGACGCGAACAGCGCGATGGCGATCGTGATGACCGAGGAGAACGTGGTCTCGAAGCCGACCGCGAGGCCGGAGATGATCGTGGTCGCTGGGCCGGTCTTGGCCGCCTCAGCGATCTCCTTGACCGGACGCCACGAGCCCGACGTGTAGTACTGGGTGATGAAGACGAACGCGACGCTCGTCAGGATGCCGACGATGCCGGCGCCGGCGAAGTAGTACCAGCCGCCCTTCTCGTTGAGCATCAGGTAGGTCACGAGGATCATGGCGAGCGCCGAGAGGCTCGCGGTGATGTAGTAGCCGATGTTGAGCGAGCCCATCGGGTCGCGCGTCTCGCTGCCGCGCACGGTGAAGATGCCGATGACGCTCGCGACGAGGCCGAAGCCACGCACAACGAGCGGGAAGAGGATCCAGGCGACGTTGTGCGTGACCGCGAAGATCGCGACGCCGAGGATCATCGCGCCGATGTTCTCGGCCGCGGTGGACTCGAAGAGGTCCGCGCCACGACCGGCGCAGTCACCGACGTTGTCGCCGACGAGGTCGGCGATGACGCCCGCGTTCCGCGGGTCGTCCTCGGGAATGCCCGCCTCGATCTTGCCGACGAGGTCGGATCCGACGTCTGCCGCTTTCGTGTAGATACCGCCGCCGAGCTGTGCGAACAGCGCGACGAACGACGCGCCGAAGCCGAAGCCGACGATCGTGAACGGTGCCTGCTCGGGGTGCGCGAAGCCGCCGTAGGCGACGAACATCACGAACACACCGATGAGCGAGAGACCGACGACGAGGATGCCGGAGACCGCTCCGCCACGGAGCGAGATGCGCAGTGCGTCCGCGACGCTGTGCTGAGCCGCCGCAGCCGTGCGGAGGTTGGACTTCACCGCGACGAACATGCCGACGATCCCTGAGGCCATCGAGCAGGCCGCGCCCACGAGGAACGCGATGCCCGTCTTGATCGCGAGCTCCGCCGGGCTCGTGCCGGGTGCCGTTTCGAAGAAGTAGATGACGAGCGAGATGACGACGGTGCCGCCGACCGCGAGGATCGCGATGGTGCGGTACTGGCGGTTGATGAAGGCGACCGCGCCTTCGTAGATGGCGCCGGCGACTTCCTGCATCGCGGGGGTGCCGGTGTCGGAGCCAAGAACGTCGTACGCGAAGTAGGCGGCCACCGCGACGGCGACCAGACCGGAGATCGGGACGATCCAGAGAAGCGGGTTGGCGGCAAAGGCGTCCAAGGGCGCGCGTCCTCCCATTGAGCGTTAGGTCACCAGGCGTTCGACCACAAAAAGAGAGCGCCCGCCCCGACGGAGGGGGCTGCAGCGCTGCCACGAATAGTAGCCAGGGCCTGCCGGGCGCGCAAATCTGACCGAGACCGATGAACGGCGCGAGCCAGAGCGGGTATCGTGGGATCGATGCCACCGCAGAAAGCCTCCAAGTCAGCCCCGAAGGCGGATGCCAGCGAGAAGGCGAAGAGCGCCGACCGCGACTGGCTGACGACCGCCGAGCTCGCCGCGAAGATCGGCTGGCGGGAGCACGCGCTGCGGGACGCCCTCCGTGGCAAGGACCTGCCGGGCGTGCGGCGCACCTCGTTCGGCTACCACATCGACGCGAGCGCCGTGGACCAGATCAAGACCACCCTCGGCCCACCGCCCCCCAAGGGGAACAGCAGCCTCAAGAAGGAAGCGAAGCCGAACTAGTCGCTTCCTTCTAGAGCTTCACCACCCCGAGCTGCTGCATCTGGCCGAGCGTGTCGTAGCTCGCGTGGATCTCGGTGATCTTCCCGTCCTGCACCCGGAACGTGTCGATGCCGGTGACCGCGAACGCCTCGCCCGTCGGCAGCAGACCCATGACCGTGCTCTGGAACGTTCCGCGCATCACGAACCGGACAGCGACCCGCTCGCCGTCGGTGAACAGCTCCTGAAGATCGAACCGGAGATCGGGGAAGGCTTCACCGAGCTGCACGGCAAAGTTCTGGAATTCCCGCTTCCCGCGCAGGACGTCGCCGTTGGCAGTGGTGAACACCACGTCGGGCGCGAGGATCTCGTCGGCGGCCGCCACGTCGACCTTGACCATGATGTCGTCGAAGCAGCGGCGCGCGATCGCGATCGGGTCCTGACTGATCAAGGCGAGCCGGAGGTCGTCAGGCGCGCTTGCGCAGCCTGGCGGGCAGGATCTGCAGCTCCTCGCGGTACTTCGCGACGGTCCGGCGCGCGAGGATGATCCCGTGGTCGTTGCGTAGCTTTTCGACGATCTCCTGATCGGAGTGCGGATGGCCGCGGTCCTCGGCATCGATGATGTTCTTGATCACGTCCTTCGTGCCGAGCGAGGCGGTGAAGAACAGGGAGAACGGGACGACCTGGCCGGCAGGAAGCAGCACGTACTTGCCGGCGGTCGCGCGGCTCACGGTGGACTCGTGCATGCCGATCCGCTCGCCGACCTCGGCGCGCGTGAGCGGGCGCAGGCTCTGGATGCCCTTCTCGAGGAAGTCGTTCTGGCATTCGACGATGACCTGGGTGATGCGCGCCATCGTCTGGCGGCGCTGGTTGATGTTGTCGATGAAGAACTTGGCGCGCGTGACGTACTCGCGGATGTGCTGCTTCTCTTTGTCGTCCATCGTCGGCGCTTCGATCTTCGCACTTCGGGCGGCCTGGATCTGGCCGACGAGCTGGCGGTAGACGGGGTTGACCTTGAGCGAGAAGCGGCGTGACTCGATGACCTCGACCTCGAACGCGTTCTGCTCGTTCTTGACGATGATCACGTCGGGTCGCAGCGCGACCTGCCTACCCCCGATGCTGGTCCCGTCCGGTCCGGCCGCGAACGCCTGCGCCGGGTACGGGTTCAGGTTGTCCTTGATGTAGTCCCACGCGGCCTGGACCTCTTCGCGCGAGATCCGCAACGCCTGCGCGACGTCACCGAACTTGTGCTCGCCGAGCGCGCGGAAGTGCTCGGCGACGATCGCCCGCGCGTGCGGCGGGACGGGCTCCCCCGCCTCCGCGAGATGCGTCATCTGGATGAGCAGGCACTCCTGGATGTCGCGCGCGCCGAGGCCCCAGGGCTCGATGGACTGGATCGTCCGCAGCACGCGGTCGGCGTCCTCGACCGATACCTGGCAGGCCTTGGCCGCGTCCTCGAGGGTGCCCTCGAGGTAGCCGTTGTCGTTGAGGTTCCCGATCAGGTACTCCGCGGTGAAATGGAGCCGTTTGGGCAGCAGCACTCGGACGTTCCAGGAGAGGTACTCCGCGAGGGTCTGCTCGGCTTCGGCCCGCACGATCGGGTCGAACTCGTCGCCCTCCTCCTCGTCACGCGCGAGGAGGCTGGTGCCTTCGAGCGGCTCGGCGTCGCTGTATTGCTCCGCGGCACCGGCCTTCCCGGCGCCGAAGCAGTTGAGGCACACGCGCCCGGTCAGCGGCAGGCCGCACAACGGGCAGACCTGCGCTTCCTCCAGATCGAGTGCCGGGTTCTCCTCGAGCTCCTGATTGATGACGTCCTGGAGCTCCAGCGAAGACAGCTGGAGGATGTAGTTGGCGGCGATCTGCTTCGGTGTGACCTTGAGCGTCTGTTGTGGGAGGAGCCGCAGATCCACGTGTCTTACGTTACCGCAGATGGTCGTGACGGCTGAGCTTCCGCTCATCGCTGCCGCCGCGGGGCTGGCTCTCGTCGCGCTGTCGCTGTTCCTCGGGCCGCGCTCGGCGACTGCGCGGCGCATCGCCGTGTTCTTCGCGGTGGCCGCGACGGTGACGCCGCTGCTCCTCGCCGCGCTGATCGACCCGGCGCATGCGGCGGGACAGGCGCTCTGGGAGTGGTCGGCGGCGGGCGGACCGACCGTCCAAGCGAGCTACCGGTTCGACGGGATCGCCGCGGTGGCTGTCGCGGTCGGCGCGGCGTACGGCGGCGCGGGGCTCTTCGGCGCCGCTCGGGCGGCAGAACGTCATCCCCTGCTGCCCGGAGCGATCCTCGCGCTGAGCCTCGTGTTCGTCGCGCTCGCGGTGACAGAGGATCTCATCGCCGGAGCCGTCGTCCTCGGACTGCTCGCCGCCATCACCATCCTCGCAACGCTCGCCGTCTCACCGCTGCCGGCATCGACGCGGCTGGCGGCGTACCTCGCCGTCGGGATCCAGTTCTTCGTGCTCGCGGCCCTGCTCATCTCGCGCCATGGCGGTGCCTCGTTCCGGTTCGACACGATCGTCCCTGGAGCGATCAGCCCGGGCTCCATCCTCGCCGCCTCCATCGGCGCGGCATTGTTCGCCGGCCTCTATCCATTCATCCCCTGGCGTTTCCGGTCGCAGCTTCGCGCACCGTCGCTCGAGCGTCTGCGCGGGGTGGTGACGATGCCCGCGGGCGTCGCGGCGACGCTGCTGCTGCTCCGCTTGCTGGGTACCACCCGCGATGACGTCGCGGCCATCGCACTGCCGGACCTCCCGCTCGCTCTTCGTCTGGCGATCGCGCTCCTCGCGATCGCGACCGCCGGCTGGATCGGATACCGGCGGCGCGGGCTGCCACCGCGCGCAACGTCGATCGCGGGGATCATCGTGCTGCTGCTGTTCGCGTATCCCGCCCTGCACTGGTCGCACCTGATCCTTGTCGCGGCCCTGCTCAGCGTCCTCTACGCGGCGGTCGTGTCGCTCGGGCTTCCCGAGCAGTGGGACGTGGTGCGCTACGACGTCACCCTCAGTGCGTTCTGGATCGCCCTCGCGATCGGGACACCGGCGGCGATCGCGGGTGGCCTTTTCATCCTCGTCGCGGACGCGGCGACCGCGCTCGCGGAGGCGGTGTGGGAGCCTCCGCACGGGGGCTTCGTGCTCGTCATCGCGGGGTCCGCTGCCACCGTGACCGGACTGGTCGTCATCTTCGCAGGGTCGCTCGAGGCGACGGACCGCGGCGCACAGGGCCTCGCGATCGCCGGCCTGCTCACGATCGCGGCGCTCGTGCTGGTGCACGTCGGGCGACGCATCGACCTCACCGAGGTGCCGCTCTACCTCGACGGTCTCTCGGCGGCCGTCGCCGCCGGTACCTGCGCCCTCCTCGGGCTCCTCGTGTCGGTACCCGTGTACCAGGGCGTGACCGCGACGTTCGGCCGGCCGTTCGCGCCCGCGATCGCGACGCCCCTGGGATTCCCCGCCGCGATCGCGATCGCGACGCTGCTCGTGATCGTCGCGCGCTCGCTGCGACCATTCGTGCCGGAGCTCGCGCCGTTCGCGGAGCGGCTGCGCTCGTTCATCGCGATCGCGGATCCGGTGCCCGCGGGACACGCCGCCTTCGGCGCGCTCGACGCGGTCGCGTCGCGGACCACGTCGACGTTCAACCTGTTCGAACAGCGCGCCGGCATCTGGCTCGCGACCATCCTCATCATCGCGCTGCTCGTCTGGTCCGTCCGCTAATGGTCTACCTCGGGCTCATCGCGCTCACAACGCTTCTGGCGAACGGCGCCACGCGCCTCCGCTATATCGCCGTCGCGTTCGTTGGCGTCGCGGCGATCGCATCCCTCATCGTGTCCGCGTCAGCGAGCGCGCCACAGGTCGCGGTGACCGCCGCGGCTGGCCTCGCGTCGGCCGGGATCCTGTTCGTCGCGGCGCGCGACCGCAGCTATGGCGAGGATCCGGGATGGCGCCTGTGGCTGGGCACGTTCACCGCCGCGATCGTCACGCCGATCGCCTACGCATCGTTCCGCACGATCACCGGCGAGACCGCGACGCTGCCCCTGTTCCAGGACGGCTCCGGGATCATCGCCGAGGTCTCGGGCGTGTGGCTCCTCTCGAGCGGCGTCGCCGTGATGCTCACCGCACGGAGCGCGGTCCGGGTCTCGCTCGCGGCCCTCCTGCTCGTCACCGGCGTGCAAATCCTCGCGCGCCTGGTTCCCGAACAGCACCTCGCCATCACGCTCGCGATCTCGTGGCTCGAGGTCGTCGTCGCGCTCGCGGGCGCGTTCCTGATCATCAACGAGCGCGCCGTGCTCGACGGATGACCGTCGCCGCGCCCGCGATCCTGCTCGCGATCGCCGCCGTCGCGTCCTTCGGCCTGCGCAAGCGGCTCGCCGAGGTCGCCTGGCTCAGCCTGGCCGCACTGTTCGTGGCCTTCGTCCTGGTGAGCGTCACGCCCGTCGACACGACCGCGCGGCTGTTCGACCTCGATCTCCGCGCGACCGCTCTCGGCCGGCTCGCCGGACTGTTCGTCCTCCTGATCGTTGCGGCGCTGCTGCTCGACGTGTATGTGAGCGAGCCGGCGTACAACTTCTTCCCGACCGCGCTCGCCGTCGGGAGCGTGTCGCTCGCAGCGCTCGTCGTGACCTCGCCGGTGATCATCTTCGCGCTGGTGCTGGCCGGCCTCTTGTTCCCCGTCGGGTCCTTCACCTACCAGGTCCATCGCAACCGCAGCGTCGAGGCGGCGGTCCGGCACTTCTCCTTCGTCGTCCTGGGCGGCTGCCTCGGCCTCGGCGCGCTGGCGCTCGCCGCGAGCCTGCCGAAGGATCAGCCCGCCAACACGCTCGTCCTGCTGGTGGTCCTCCTGTTCGTCGCCTTCGCGTTGATGCTCGCCGCCATCCCGTTCCACAGCCATGCCGCACTGCTCGCCGGCGAGGCGCCCGCGGCCGCGCTCGCGCTGTACTTCGGGGTCCTCGTCCCGATCACGTTCATTGCGTTCGCCGAGATCCTCGCCGGGAGCGGCCTCCTGCCCGCGATCGTGCAGGTCGCAAAGGTCCAGGACCTCCTGCTGGGCATCGGGCTCACCTCGGCACTCGGCGGCGCGCTGCTCGCGGCAGGCGCGAACGATCTTCGCCGGCTCGTCGTCTACGCGGTGATCTCGAACCTCGGGTCGGCGCTCGTCGGCATTGCGACATTGTCCGGACCGGGGATCATCGGCGGCATCGCGATCGCTCTCGTCACCGGCGCCTGCGCCACCCAGCAGCTCCTCGCGGCCGGCACGCTCGAGCGCCGCGCGGCCGGCGCACGTCCGAACGTGACGCACGCCCCGCTCGCGGCGGGTGCGTTCATCGCCGGCGGCATCGCGATGATCGGCGCACCGCCGCTGGTGAGCTTCCCCGGGCACTTCTTCGTCGACCTCATCGCCTATTCCGTATCGGGGGCCGCCGGCAGCGTCCTCGTCGCGGCCGCGGTGCTCCTCCTCATCGCGCAGCTGCGCGCGGGTGTCAGCCTTTTCGCGGGATCGCCCGAAGGCTGGCGCATCGAGCCACGGCCCGTGGCGGGTATCCTCGGCGGGATCATCTTCCTGGCGCTGCTCGCGGGAGGCATCACGCCCGACGCGTTCCTGCAGCCGATCGCGGCGTTCGCGGACGAGTTCCTGAAGGCGCTGCGCCCCCTCTAGAGCGCCGCACGTACGCCGCTACTGGGGCGCGCCCTCGTCGGTCATCCAGCGCTCCACGTCGCGGGTGTAGGCGACCGGACCCTCCGGGAACCAGAGCGCGATCTCGGCCGCGGCCGTCTCGGGCGCGTCGCTGGCGTGCACGAGGTTCCGCAGTCCGACGAGCGCGTAGTCGCCACGGATCGTGCCCGGGGCTGCCTCATGCGGGCGCGTCGCGCCGACCATCAGCCGCACGACCGCGATCGCGTTCGGGCCCTCGAGCACGGCAGCGATGACGGGCGAGGCGCTGATGGTCTTGACCAGGTCCTCGTAGAAGAACTTCCCCTTGTGCACCGCGTAGTGCTGCTCCGCGTGCGCGCGCTCGACCTTCATCAGGCGCAGGGCGGCGAAGCGCAGGCCGCGTTTCTCGAACCGGGCGAGCAGCTCGCCGGCGATGCCGCGCTGCACCGCGTCGGGCTTGAGGACGATCAGGGTGCGCTGGATCATCTCGGTCACGAAGCCTTCTCCATCGTCAATTCTTCGGCTTGGGGCGCGGCCAGCTCCGCGACGGTCGCGCGCGGCCCGACGGCCGCGAGGTATGCGAGCTCGGGTCGGAGGTATCGCTGCGCCACACGCTGCAGATCCGCGGCGCCGATCCCGTCGATGATCGCGATGAGCTCCTCGACGCTGCGGATCCGGTCGAGGAACAGCTCCTGACCAGCGAGCCAGCTGGACACGCCGCGCGAGTGCTCGAGTCGAAGCTCGATGCGGCCCTTCACGAAGTCACGGACGCGGGTGAGCTCGGCCTCGGTCACCGGCTCCGCGCGCAGGCGCGCGACCTCGGCGAGCGCGGCGTCGACCGCTTCGCGCGCGCGCGTGGGCGCGACGCCGGCATAGATGACGATGTGGCCGGCGTCCGCGTAGTTCGAGATGTACGAGTGCACGTCGTACGTCAACGCGCGCTTCTCGCGAAGCTCCAGGAACAGGCGGCTCGACATCCCCTCGCCGAGGATCGCATTGAGCATGTCGATCGCGAACTTGTCCGGATGCAGCTGCGGCACGCCGCGCCACCCGATGCAGACGTGGGCCTGCTCGCCGCGCTTGGCGAGCGTCTTCGTGCGGGTGCGTCCGGCGTTCGGCGCCGCCTTGCCGACGATCGCCGGACGCGCCGGCAGGTCGCCGAAACGCGACGTCACCGCGGCGATGGCCTCGGCCTCGTCGATACGGCCCGCGATCGCGACCACGATCCGCGACGGCGCGTACTGCGTGTCCATGAACTCGCGAAGCCCGGCCGCGGTCAGGCCGAGGACGACCGGCTCGCGGCCCGCGATCTCCCATCCCAGCGGATGGTTCGGGTACAGGAGCTCGTCGATGAGGGTGTGGACGCGATCCTGTGCCTGGTCGCGATACATTCGGATCTCTTCGACGATCACGTTGCGCTCCGACTCGACATCGCTCTCCCGCAGGAGCGGCGCGCGGACCATGTCCGAGACGATGTCCAGCGCGAGCAGGTAGTGGCGCGCCGGGACGAACGACGAGAAGACCGTGGCCTCCTTGTCGGTGGCCGCGTTCACCGTTCCGCCGACACCCTCGATCTGCTGGCTGATCTCGGACGCGCTCGGCCGGTTCGCGGTGCCCTTGAACACCATGTGCTCGAGGAAATGGCTCGTGCCCGCGTTGATCTTCGTCTCGGAGCGCGAGCCCACACCGACGTAGACGGCGATCGACGCCGACCGTGCTTCCGGCATGTCCTTGACCAGCACACGGACGCCGTTGGGAAGTTCCACGCGCTCGTATCGCATGATGAAGACGCTAGCAGGCGGGCTCAGTCGGCCGCGTGCCACGCTCCGTAGCTGATGATCAGATCCGCGCCCGCGCGACGTGACGCCGCGAGTGTCTCCCGCTCGGAGGCGGCGGCGTCATCAAGCTCTTCGGCCGCGATGACGAACGCGGCGTGCTCGTTCGCGGTATGGAACGAGATCACCGGGCGTCCGACCAGCGGACGCAGCGTCGCGACGATATCCAGCGCCGCGGTGCCCGGCTTCACGACCACGGCGTCCGCGCCCTCGGCAACGTCGCGCATCGCGCGGTTGCGCGACGCGCTGGGTTCGTCCGCGGCCAGCAGGGGCACGGCGCGCTCGCGGATCGGCGACGAACCAACGAGCACCCGGTGCATGCCGTAGAGGCTGCTCTCGAGCTTGGCCATCGCCGCGACCGGCACGGCCTCGTGCCGCTCCGCCAACGCCGAACGGACGGCCGCGACACTGCCGTCGAGCATGCCGGAGGGGATCACAAGGTCGGCGCCGGCGTCGGCGTTCGCGACGGCGATCTCACCGAGGCGCTCGAGCGTGCCGGCGACGTCCGCCCCGCCCTCGCGGAACAGGACGCATTGCCCGTGGTCGGTGTACGCGCAGACGCACACGTCGGTCGCGATACCCAGCTCGGGCACCGCTTCCTTCACCGCCCGGATCGCGCGCTGGACGATGTGGTCGCGCTCGCTCGCGATGAACGCCCGCGCATCCTTGCGATCCGTCGCGCCGTAGATCAACAGGCCGGCGAAGCCGGCGGACGCCGCGGCGCGCGCATCGCGCACGAGCTCGGTGATGGAGAGCCGCTCGAGATGCCCGGTGCCTTCGACGCGCTCGCGGTCCTCGACCGACGTCGACACGACGACCGGAAGGATCATCCGTGCGGCCAGATCGTCGCGACCGAGAGCCCGGGACCACGCGGGATGGTCCGCGAGATGGGGCCGGGAAACGGTGCCGTTGCCCATCTGCTCATCTTACTCACGGGGGACTAGCATTCCGGGCGGTGGGTACGTTCCGAGCCGCATTCAGGGCGATGGGCGCGGTCCTCGTCGCGGCGTCACTCCTCGCCGCGTTCCCGCACGCCGCCCGAGCGGACGACACCACGTCACCGCTCCCGGCGCACGCGGACCTCGGCCCGATGCGCCACATCTGGCAATCGCTCAACAACTGCGGGCCGGCGTCCGTCGTCATGGCCCTCTCGGTGTTCGGCATCGACGCGGACCAGGAGGTCGCGCGGCTCGCACTGCGCGGGCCGGACGTCCGCCGCGGCATGGGTCCGGGACCCGTCGACCCGTGGGTGAATCAGCTGTACGGGCTGCGCTCCATCTCGCGGTTGAACGGCACGAATGACCTCATCAAGCGGCTCGTCGCGAACGGCTTCGCGCCGATGGTCACCCAGTGGATGCAGGACCCCTCGATCTCGCGCATCGCGCACTGGCGAACGGTCCGCGGGTACGACGACGACGCGAAGGCCTTCTACGTGAACGACCCGATGCTCGGCAACAACGTCGCGCTGTCCTATGAATGGTTCAACGCGAACTGGCAGCCATTCAGCTACCGCTGGATGGTCCTCTACGAGCCGAAGGATCAGCAGCGGCTGCAGCAGCTCATCGGCGCCGATTGGACCGAGGCCGGCATGCGCGACGCGTTCTACGCGCGCGCGAAGGCCGACGCGTACGCGCAGGAGACGAGCGCCGCGTGGCTCGCTTACGGCGAAGCCGCGTACCAGGACGGCTGGTTCGCCGAGGCGGTCGCGGCGTTCGACCGCGGGATGCAGCTCGGCTCGGCGACGGGTGTGTTCACGGTGCGCAGCAGCTATCCGCAGGCCCTCCGGGCGCTCGGCCGCCAGAACGACGCCGAGCGGGCCGCCGCGAGCCTCGCGAACCTGACGACGACGCCCGCCGCAGTCGTGCAGTCGCCCGACCGGTACGCGACGTTCATGGCCTACAAGCGCGCGAACTCGGACGGCATCACGCTCGTCGAGTAGCTAGCCGAGCAGGTCCCTGGCGCGCGCGAGCCGCTCACCCGCCTCACGCAGCACGTCGTCCGTCTTGCAGAACGTGAACCGGATCAGGCCTCGCCCGAGCTCCGGCTGGGAGAAGAACGAAGAGCCCGGCACCGCCGCGACACCGACCTCGGCGACCAGCCGGCGCGAGAACGTCACGTCGTCACTCAGGCCGAAGTCGGAGATGTCGCAGAGGATGTAGTACGCGCCCTCCGGCAGGCGCGGCTTGAAACCGGCACGATCGAGCGACTCGAAGAGCGTGTCGCGACGGACCTTGTAGTGCGCGGAGAGATCGCGGTAATAGGGCAGACCGAGCGTCAACCCGGCCGCGACGGCCTCCTGCAGGGGCGCGGGCGCCCCGACCGTCACGAAGTCGTGGACCTTTCGGATCCCGGCCGTGAGGTGCGGCGCCGCGACGATCCAGCCGACGCGCCAGCCCGTGACCGAGAACGTCTTCGAGGCTCCGGAGATCGTGACGGTCCGGTCGGCCATCCCGTCGAGCGTCGCCAGCGGAATGTGCTCGCCGCTATAGCGGATGTGCTCGTAGATCTCGTCGGTGACGGCGATGACATCGTGCTCCCGGCACAGCGATGCGATGAGCTCGAGCTCCACGCGGGTGAACACGCGGCCGCTCGGGTTGTTCGGCGTGTTCACGATGATCGCCTTCGTCCGCGCGGTGAACGCCGCGCGCAGCTCGTCGGGATCGAACGTGTAGTCGGGCGCGCGCAGGGGCACGAAGACCGGCTTGGCGCCGCAGATCGCCGCATCGGGGCCGTAGTTCTCGTAGAACGGCTCGAGGGCGACGATCTCGTCACCGGGGTCGACGATCGCGAGGAGCGTTGAGACCATCGCCTCGGTCGATCCGCAGGTGACCGTCAGCATCGTCTCGGGGTCGACGGTCATCCCATAGAGGTCCTGATAGCTCTTCGCGAGCCCGTCGCGCAGCGATGTGCTTCCCCACGTGATCGCGTACTGGTTGATGTCCGCGTCGATCGCGCGCTTGGCCGCATCCTTCAGCAGCGCCGGCGCGGGGAAGTTCGGGAAGCCTTGCGCGAGGTTGATACCGCCGTGCGCCGCGCAGAGCCTGGTCATCTCGCGGATGACGGATTCCGTGAACCCTTCGGTCCGGGCCGCGAGCGCACGCTTGGACACCTTCAATAGCCGATGGAACGGTCCACGAGGTTGAGGAGAGGCTCGCCCGCCTTGAAGCGTCGGACGTTCTCGACCAACAGCGCGAGGCTCCGCTCACCCACCCGCGGCGACGAGTTCGACACATGCGGCGTGAGGATGGCGTTGTCGAGCTTCCAGAGCGGACTCGCCGCCGGGAGCGGCTCCGTCTCGAACACGTCGAGCGCCGCACCGGCGATGCGGCGCTCGGTCAGTGCCTCGATGAGGGCCGGCTCGTCGATGAGCGGACCGCGGGCGATGTTGATGACCCAAGCCGATGACTTGAGCCCGCGCAGGATCGCCGCGGACACCATGCCGCGGGTCTGCGGCGTGAGCGCGGCGGTGACGGCGAGGTAGTCGGCCTCCCTGGTGACCTCCGCGAACCGTTCTGGCGGCACGATCCGCTCGGCGCCGGGCGCCGGCCGGCTCGCGTCGCGGCGGACCCCGACGACCCGCATGCCGACACCCGACGCGATGCGCGCGAGCTCGGTGCCGATGCTGCCCATGCCCAGGATCACGAGCCTGGCGTCGCGGACCTCCGTGTGCGGGACGCCGCGCTGCCACTCGCTGCGGCCCTGGGCCGCGAGGTGCTCGGGCACGCGCTTCGCGGCAGCGAAGATCATCGCGAGCACGTGCTCCGCGATCGGCACGTCGTAGGCGCCGGTGTTGTTCGTCAGCTGGATGCCGTCGCGGCCGGCAAGGAGCGGCACGTGCCCGTCGACGCCCGCCGAGAACGTGTGGACCCAGCGCAGCTTCGGCATCGTGACCAGCGCGTCACGGAGCCGGTCGAGCGAGATACCGCCGAGGAGCGCGTCCGCGCCGGCTGCCGGTCCGAGGTCGCCCTTTTCCACACCGATCACGCGGTCGCCGGGTACGGCGGCCCTGAATGTCTCGAGGGATGGGTGCTGCCCCCAGTCGCCGATGAACGCCAGCGTGCTCACTCGCCTCGCATACTAGCCAGCCGATGTGGTTCACCGGCACGACGCTCAACTTCGCGACCGTCCTCGTTGGCGGCCTGCTCGGCCTCTTCCTCGGCGATCACCTGCCGCGGCGGCTCCGGGAGAACGTCATTTCGGGCGTCGGACTGTTCACGCTCGTGATGGGCGTGAAGTTCGCGGTCGACACCGCGAGCCTCCTCTACCTCTTCGGTGCGATGGTCATCGGCGGCATCATCGGGTCCCTGGCCGGGATCGAGCAGCGGCTCAATGGCCTCGGCGCCGCGATCCAGAGCCGGCTCGCGGCGCCAGGAAGCCCGAGCACGGTCGCCGAGGGGTTCGTCACCGCGAGCATCGTGTTCTGCGTGGGGCCGCTCACGTTCCTGGGCGCGATCCGCAACGGCCTCACCGGCGACGCGTCGCTGCTCGCGATCAAGAGCGTGCTCGACGGCTTCACGGCGATCGCCTTTGCCGCGACCCTCGGCTGGGGCGTGCTGCTGTCGCTCGTCGTGATCCTCGTCTACCAGGGCGGCCTTGCGGCCGGCGCCTCTATCTTCGCCGGCCTCCTGTCGGACGCCCAGCTTCGCGAGATGAGCGCGGTCGGCGGCCTGCTGATCGTCGGCGTAGGGTTGAAGCTGCTGAAGATCCGCGACGTCCAGGTCGCCGATTACCTGCCGGCGATCGGGGTCGCGCCGCTGCTCGTCGCCGCGGCAACCGCTGTGGGAGGGCTCGTGAAATGAAGATCCTGGAATTCCGGAGTGACACTTTCACCCTGCCGACGCCGGCGATGCGCAAGGCGATGGCCGACGCCGAGGTCGGTGACGACCAGTACGGCGAGGACCCGACGGTGAACCGGCTTGAGGAGCGCGCGGCCGAGATCGTGGGCAAGGAGGCCGGCCTCTACGTCGCGAGCGGCATGCTCGGGAACCTCGTCGGCGTGCTCTCGCAGGCCCAGCGCGGGGACGAAGTGATCCTCGGCGACCTCGCCCACATCTACCAGAACGAGATGGGCGCCTTCACGGTCCTCGGTGGCCTTCACGGCCGCGTGGTGCCGAACCGCGACGGGCTGCCGTCGCTCGAGGACATCGAGGCGGCGATCCGTCCGGCGACCGGGGCGTTCCCCCGCTCCGCGCTCCTCTGCCTCGAGAACTCGCACAACAACTGCGGCGGATCGGTGATCACCGGTGCCGAGACAGCAGCCGTTGCGGCGCTGGCGCACGAGCGCGGGATGAAGGTCCACCTCGACGGTGCGCGCATCTTCAACGCGGCCGCAGCGCTCGGGGTCGACGTGAAGGACCTCACCGTTCCCGTCGACACCGTGCAGTTCTGCTTCTCGAAGGGCCTCTCGGCTCCCGTCGGCTCGATCCTCTGCGGGCCCCGGGACACCGTGGCGCGGGCCCGCAAGGTGCGCAAGCTCCTCGGCGGCGCGATGCGCCAGGCCGGCGTCATCGCGGCGGCCGCCCTTGTCGGGCTCGAGACCATGCGCGAGCGGCTCGTCGAGGACCATGTGAACGCGCGGGCGCTCGCCGACGGGCTCTCCGCGATACGCGGGCTGAAGATCGATGCGGCCAAAGTCGTCACGAACATCGTCTCGTTCGAAGTGGAGCGCGGCGCGATGGACGCCGGCGACTTCCAGAAGGCCTGCGCGGAGCGAGGCCTGCGGATCTCGCGCTATCTCGGCAACTCACCGCGCCTTCGCATGGTCACGCACGCGAATGTGAGCAATGCGGACGTCGACGCGGCGCTCGCGATCATGAGCGGGGTCCTCGCCCAGATGCGACAGCCGGTGACGGCCGCCGACTGATCAGCGCTTCTCGGTGCCCCGGAGCCGCGGATCGAGCGCATCCCGCAGGCCGTCCCCGACGAGATAGAGGCAGAGCACCGTGATGAAGATCATCACGCCGGGCGGGTAGATCAGCCACGGACCGTGCGTCGTGAACTGTGTCGCGCGCGTGAGCATGTTCCCCCACGAGGCGACCGGCGGCTGGATGCCGAACCCGATGAACGAGAGCGCGGACTCCGTGAGGATGAGGCCGGCCACATCGACGGCGGCGACAATGATCATGAGCGGCAGAATGTTCGGCAGGACGTGCCGGAACATGATCCGGGCCGGCGTCGCGCCGATGGTCCGCGCCGCGGTCGTGTACTCGCGCTCGCGGATCGAGAACGTCAGCCCGCGAGCCTGCAGCTGGATCCCGAGCCACCCGAGGAGACCGAGGAGGAGCGTGAACGCGACCGGCTCCGGACGGAAGTACGCGAAGATGAACAGGAACAGGAACAGCCCGGGGATGTTCGCGATCGTGTTGACCACCCACTGCACCAGGTCGTCCCACCAGCCACGGAAGTAGCCGGCGGAGATCCCGAGGCTGACCCCGACGAACATCGACACGAGCGCGCCGAACACGCCCACCGCGAGAGACACGCGCGCGCCGTACATGAGCCGGACGATCTGGCTCCGGCCGAGGTCGTCGGTCCCGAGCCACAGATACGGCTCGTCGAAGGACGGCGACGTGTAGCTGTCCAGCAGCGACTGCTGGGTGAAGCTGCGGTGGAAGAAGTTCTGCGCCAGGAGGTCCGCGGCGAGCGCGATGGCCGCGATGACGGCGAGCGCGACCAGTGCCGCGATCGTCGTCGGGTCGCGCCGGATACGCCAGAGAGCGTCGGTCCAGATGCCGGCGCTGGCCATGCGCTTTTCGGCCGTCGAGGCGGGGCTCGGCGCCACGATCTCGGCCGTGCTCACGCACTCACCTTTATCCGCGGGTCGACCCAGGCATAGGCGATGTCACGGATGATGAAGGAGACCAACAGGAGCAGCGATCCCGCGAGGACGTCGGCCTGGATCACCGGGAAGTCCTTGTTCGTGATCGCTTCGAAGAACAGCCGGCCGATACCCGGCCAGTTGAAGACCTGCTCGATCACGAACGACCCGGCCAGCACGATCGTGAGGATGCCTCCGAGCAGCGTCACCATCGGGATGAGGCAGTTCCGGAGCACGTGGATCCAACGGACCGTGCGCTCGGCGAGGCCCTTGGCCTCCGCGGTGCGGACGTAGTCCTGGCGGATGACCTCGAGCACCTCGGTGCGTAGATACCGCGGGTACAGCGCGATGCCGGCAAGCGCGGCCGTCAGGACCGGACCGGCGAGGTGCCACAGCCGGTCGAGGACGTCGCCTTCCTTGCCGATCGCGTTCATGCTCCCGATGGGGAACCACCGGAGCTCGACGCCGAGCACCGTGACGAAGATCAGGCCGAACCAGAATGACGGGATCGCGTGTCCGGCCGTCGAGAACACCCGGATGACGTGGTCGACCCAACGGCCGCGGTTGTAGGCGGAGATCACGCCGAGCGGCACCCCGATGACGATCGCGACCAGCAGGGCGCTGACCGACAGCTGCAGCGAGTTGGGGATCCGCTCGGCGATCATCTGGATCGCCGGGCGGTGGTAGTAGAAGGAGTTGCCGAAATTGAGGGTCAGCGCGTTCGCCATATACCGCGCGAACTGCACCGGCACCGGGTCGTTGAGCCCGAGGCTTTCCGTGAGTGCGGTGCGTTCCTCCGGCGTGATGTCGAACTGACCGGCGAGCATGAGGTGCACGGGATCGCCAGGCGAGTAGTGCTGAAGCAGGAACGTGAGCAACAGGATCCCGAAGATCGTCGGGATCGCCAGAAGCAACCTGCGGATGATGAATCTGAGCACGACCGTCACCACCTAGCGGCCCGGGCGGGATCGCTCCCGCCCGGGCCAACGACTACGCGATTACTTCTTGAACCACCACTGCTCGATGTTCCACTCGCGGGAGAACGTGAACGCCTGGAAGTTCTGCAGCGACTTCTGGTTGTAGCCCAGCGTGTCCGCCGAGAACAGGAAGGTATACGGCGCGTCCTGGTTCAGGTTGAGGTCGACCGTGTGGTTCGCCGTCTTGCGGGCAGCCTTGCTGCAATCCGGTCCCTCGCGGTTGGCCTTGAGGGCCGCGTCCACCGCGGGGTTGCTGTAGAAGACGTTGTTGAACTGGTCCTTGCCCGTCTGGCTCGAATCCCAGATCGAGAACGGGTCCGGGTCCGCGCCGAGGCTCCACCCGAGGATGTTGCCCTCCCAGTCGGTGCCGGGGACGGTGCGGTCGAGGAGCTGATTGAACGACTCGAGCAGCGGATCGATCTGGATGCCGATCGCCTTGTACTGCTCCTGCGCGACCGACAGGATCGTCTCGCGGGTGTTGTTGCCCTGGTTGGTCTCGATGCGCATCTTCATCGGCGAGCCGTCGGTCCACCGGTAGATGCCATCCGAGCCCATCTTCGCGCCGGCCTTCTCGAGGAGCGCCTTGGACTTGGCCGGATCGAGCTTGTAGTCGGTCAGTCCCGAGCCGTCGTAGGCCCACGAGACCGGCGGGTTGTGCGCGAGCGACTTGGTGCCGTAGCCGAAGAGCACCTTCTTGACGATCGAGTCGACGTCGATGCCGTACCAGAGGGCCTGGCGGACGTCCTTATTGGCGAGCCACGGCGCCTTGGTCGCATGCGCGTTCCAGGCGATGTAGTTGTAGCTGAGCGACTTGAAGCGGTACGGGCTCAGGGTCGCCGTCTTGCCGACATCGTCGTAGTCCTTCGCGTCGACGCCGCCGTAGGTGATCTCACCCGTGATGAGGGCGTTCTTGATGGCAGTCGTGTCCGCATAGGTCTTGATGATGTATTGGTCCGCGTGCGGAGCGCCGCGGAAGTATTTGGGGTTCTTGTCCAGCACGACCTGCTGGCCGGGGGTGAAGCTCTTGAAGATGAACGGCCCCATCGAGGCCGGCGGGTTGTTGTTGAGCGCGTTGTCGTCGATGTTCTTGCTCGTGTCGGTCGTCTTGTTGTCCCACACGGTCTTGAACTTCGCGCTCGGGAGGATGCCGCCGGCGCCCGCGCCGCCGAGAGCGGCGATGCCCGGACAGAAGGTCTTCGTGAGCTTGACGGTGATCACCTTGCCGTTGACGGTGATCCCGCTGATCGAGTCGGTCTTGCCGTCGCCGTACTCGACCGCGCCCTCGATCAGGTTGACCTGGGACTTGCGGACGGTCTTCTTGGACCGCATGACCGCTTCGACGGTGTACTTGTAGTCGTCGCCGCTGAAGGCGGTCCCGTCGCTCCAGGTCAGACCGTCCCGGAGCGTGAAGGTGACGGTCTTTCCGTCGGCGCTGACGTCGAACTTCTCGGCCAGGTTCGGCTCGATCTCACCGCTCTCGCGGTTCGTCCGGACCAGACCGAAGTAGAACTCGCCCCAGACGCCGCTCGACGCGGTGTCGGTCGAGATGACCGGCTGGAACGTCTTCGGGTCCGAGATCGAGCCCACGACGATCGTGCCACCGTCGACCGGCTTTTCGGACGCGGCCGCTGACGCCGTCGCGGCTGGGCCCGTGGACGTGCTCGAACTACACGAAATGGCCACCAACATGGCCGCGCCAAGGATCGCGACAAGTCGCCGCATCTGCGCCAACCCCCCCCATGCCCGTATTTCTGTGACCTGCGATACAGAGTTGTACGCGGGACAGTAGCGGAGCGTTCACTGAGCGCCCATGCGGCTGAGGCCGCTCGCACCTGTCGCCAACGCTCACCATCGACCTGACCGCTTTTCGCACACCCGTTACCCGGCGTCACAGCTGGATCCCCTAGGACGAAATCACCACGTCTGGGGGGAGTAACAAGGACGCTCCAGCCGCCAGACTTTGGGGCGATGCGTGGATTCCTTCGCCGCGAGAGCGGCCAGTCGATGGTCGAACTCGCACTGACCCTGCCGCTGCTCGTGTTCGCCATCCTCGGTGGCGCTGATATGGCGCGCGCGTTCGCCCTTCAGATCGCGGTCGAGAACGGCTCGCGCGCGGGGGCGGAGTCCTACGCCATCGATCAGACGCCGACCAACGCCGAGGCGCAGGCCGCGGTGGTCAATGAGATCAACCGCACCCCAACGGCCAATGCCCTGTCCTCGAATGTGACGGTCACGAAAGCGCAGGCTGACGGGGTCACCGCCTGCGTGAGCCCGCCGACGGTCGCCACCCCCTGTTTCGTCTCGGTGCGCGTCGTGTACGGCTGGTCGACCATCATTGCCTGGCCGTTCGTCCCGAATGGCGGGACCTTCGACCGGACGACGGTCATGCGGACGTTCTATTGATGCGACCGTTCCGACGCTTCGCCCGGGACGACCACGCCCAGGCACTCGTTGAGTTCGCCTTCGTACTGCCGATCTTCCTGCTCGTCGTGACCGGGATCTTCGACGTGGCCCGCGCGGTCTGGCAGGAGAACACGCTCGCGTACGCCGCGCGCGAGGGCACGCGCTACGCCATCGTCCATGGGGCGTCCGGGGTGCCGGCCGCCGGTCCGTGCACGAACTGCCTGAACCCGGTGAGCAACAACCTGGGCAACGTCGTCAGCGCCGTCACCAACAATGCCGTCGGTGTCTACGGGATCGATGTCACGATCGACTACCCCGATGGCGGCAACCAGCGGAATCAGCGGGTGACGGTAGACGCGACCGCTCCGTTCGTTCCGCTTCCGTCCCAATACCTCCTCGGCAACGCCTTCCAGATCACGCTCCGCGGCGGATCGCAGCTGGTGATCCAGCGATGATCCGCCTGCGGCGGCACTTCGCCCGGGACGAGGACGGCCAGGCCCTCGTCATGGTGGCGATCGTGTTCATGGCCCTGCTCTTCGTGGTCGGCCTCGCGATCGACGCCGGGCAGCTCTTCGCGGCCAAACGAACGCAGCAGGAGGCCGCCGATGCCGCGGCCTTCGCCGGAGCGGTCGTGCTGTACCAGGGCGGCACGGTGGGCCAGGCGACCCAGGCCGCGATCGATGACGCCTCGAAGAACGGCTTCGTCGATGGCGTCAATAGCACCACGGTCACGGTGAACGGTTCGAACGTCGCATCGAGCAACGCACCGACGACCGGCCTGTACGCGGGTGAGAGCCCGGTCATGCACGTCGAGGTCGTCGTCGTCCGGCAGGTCAAGACGACACTCGTTCCGGCGGAGGCCGCCTTCAACCCGGTCCGGGCCCGCGGGGTGGCGGGATCGGAGACGCTCAACAACGGCTATCCGATCATGGCGCTCGGCACCGGATGCGGATCACCGGGTGTCACCGTCTCGTCGAATGAGGACATCCACGTCTACGGCGGAGGCATCGTCACCAACTCCTGCGCCGGCTCCGCGGTGACCGGATTCGCGAGCGGGCAGGACCTCCAGATCTGTGCGTCTCCGCCAGCGGCGTGCACGCCGAACAGCTATGGCTTCCAGACCGTCGGCGGCACCACGGGCAACAGCTTCCCCGCCGGAGTCACGGTCACGACCGGGATCGCACCGGTCGCGGATCCGTTCGCCGGGTTCCCGAAGCCAGGCGGCAGGAGCTACAACGGCGTCGCCTATCTGCCGACGAATCCCGCGAACATCAGCGGCACGAGCACCCACCCCGAAGGGATCTACACGTCCGCGCTCAGCGGGGCGCTGTGCCACGGGATCTACATCCTGAAGGGCGGAGGCTTCAGCGGCATCAGCAAGGACACCAACGGCGCGCATGTCGATCCCAACACGGGCACCGCGTGCGATGGGAAGGTCATGATCTACAACACGATGACCAACTGGCCCCTCGCGACGGGCACATGTTCTGGGATGAGCGGCGACTCGACCATCACCCCGATGACCACCGGAACATACGCGAATATGGCGATCTACCAGGACCCAGCGTGCACGGCGAGCCTGTCGGAAAGCGGCAGCACGACCCTCAACGCCACCGGGACGATCTACATGCCGAACGGCACGATCGACCTGAACGGCAACCCCGCGACCATCGTGGGTGGGCAGCTCATCGCGAGCCGGATCAACGTCCAGAACGGCAACCTGACGATCACCTACACCTCGAGCACGACCGCGTCGCCGATCCTTCCCCGCCTCTCGGAATAGCTAGAGCCCGAGCTCCGCGGCCACAAGCGCCGGCGGGATCGATGCACAACCGAGCAGCGCGTCGTGGAACGTACGCATCCCGTAGCCCTTCTTCTGGGCGCGCGAGCGCAGATCGAGGATCGCCGCGCGGCCGAGCGCGTAGCTAGACGGCTGCAGCGGGTAGAGCGTGTACCGCCGGCACTCACCCACCGCGTTCGGCCGCTCGAGCTTCGGCCCATCCATCATGAAGCGGACCGCCTGCTCGAAGCCGAGCTCTCCGGTGGAGAGCCCGACGTCGACCGTGACCCGCGCCGCACGCCACAGCAGATCCTTGAGGCGGAGCAGCCGCGTCTCCGGATCGTCGAGGAAGCCGAGCTCGGTCATGAGCTCCTCGACATAAAGACCCCAGCCCTCGATGAACACGTTCGAGCGGAGCGCCTTCCGCGCGAGCGAGGGATGGTCCGCGGCGATGGACAGCTGCAGGTGGTGGCCCGGGTAACCCTCGTGACACGCGATGACAGCGATCCCCTTGCGCGGATGACCCGAGAGACGCTCCTCCTTCACCGCGGCCGGCTCGCCTGCGGCCGGCAGCGTGACCCAGAAGCGCCCACGACGCGATCGCTCGAACGGACCTGGCTGCACGTACGCCGCGTAAGGCAGCGTCGGGCGCGCGAAGTCGGGCATCGCCTCGACCGTGAGCGACTCGCCCGCCGGGACCGTCGCGATCTCGGCGACGTGCGTCGCGTCACGCGAGCGCTCCATGTCCGTCCGGTACGCGGCGACCAGCTCGTCCTCGGCGGGATGCTCCGTGCGGAGACGCTCGACCGAGTCGCGCCAGTCGGTGTCGCCGAGATCCTTCGCCGCCACCTGCAGCTTCCCCGCGGTCTCCGCGTACAACTCCTCGCCCCATGCCTTCAGCGATGTTGCGTCGTACGGGAGCAGCTCTTTGTCATGCAGGAGCGCGTCGAAGGCATCACGGCCGATCGCGAACGTGCCCTTCGCGCGGCGCATGAGGTCGTCGCGGAGCCACGACGCGTACTGGTCGAGCGCGTCGCCGGCGCGCTTCCCCGCCCCGGTCAGGGCCGCCTTCGCCTTCGACCCATCGGGCGCGAGCGACGGCAGGACCGCGCGGACGAACGTCGCGCCCGCGGTCGCGGACTCGCCGGCAACGACAACGTAGACCGGTGGCACACGCTCGGGATCGAGGTTCACGATCGCGTGCCGCAGCGCGGCGGGCGCCTGCTCGAGCCGCTCCGCGAGGGCCAGCAAGCGCGTCTCGGGGTCGCCCTCCTCGCGGATGAGCGCGTAGTACGCACCGCGCGTGATGGCGTCCGAATAGAGCGACGGCTGCCGCACGTGGCGCTGGAACGGCCGGAGCGCGCGCTCGCCGCGGAGCTCTCCAAGGATGAGCGCGAGGTCGGTGCGATCCGTCGGACCCAGCGGCGAAGGGTCATGGGACTCGAACACGTGCAGCCAGCGATCGGTGAACGCGTCGCGGTCGGCGAAGCCCTCCGCGCTCAGGTCGGCGAGCCGATCGTCGAAGTCGTGGAGCCCGGCGATCGTCGCAGCCGTCGGATCCAACGCATATCGGTCATGGACAAAGAGATCGATCTGCTGTCGAAGCACGCTCGGCTCACCTACCATCGAACCAGCAGTCTTTCACGCTGCAGGGGAGTTCGTCCGTCATGGCCGTCAAAGAGAAGTTTCCCGATTGCGAACATTGCGAAGCACCGTGCTGCCGTCGCCAGTTCATGGAGGACGAGGATGGCTGGTTCAAGCTGGCCGACATCCGGCCCATCTACCTCGCCGCCGGTACGGACATCAAGGTCGTCGGATGGGGCCAGCAGCCTGACGGGCGGCAGCCGATGATCCAGTGCAACGCCTACGACGTCGATCACTCCGCGTGCACGATCTACCAGAGCCGGCCGGAGCACTGCCGCACCTACGACTGCCGGGACGATGACCCGGACGAATGGGAAGCACGCGCGCACTGCGACCTTGACCGTCACCGCAAGCTTGCCCTCATGCGCAAGCCGTGAAGCACACGCGCGCCGCACAGCAACGCTCCGCTCAGTGGCCCTTCGGATGCGGTGGGCCACCTCGCGGAGCATCGCCGCAAGCACCTCGATACGGTGCTCGCCGTCAAGCGTGGAGCGCGATCCGCTAGTTGACCGTGAAGGTCATGTGCATGCCACTGGCGTAGTGGCCGACCTCGTTGCAGATCAGCACGTAGTGGCCCGCGGCCAGGGCAACGGTGAAGGTCTTGGACGCGCCGGCCTCGATCTCACCCGTCTCGCCGAGGTTCCCGGTCTCGTCCATCTTGCCGACGGTCTCGGTGCCGGCGGGGATCTTGTCCTGGGCGACGTCCGTCTTGAGGACGACGAGCTCGTGCACGACCGCGCCGGTGTTCTTGACCACGAACGTGACCGGACCGGCGGCGATGGAGGTCTTGTCCACCTGGATCGTCATGTCGTTCAGGTTCGCCTTGACCGTTCCGGCCGGGGCCGTTGCCGGTGAGACTGCGGCACCGCAGCCTGCGAGCAGGACCGCGGTGAGCCCGACGATGGCGATGGAGTTCAGCTTGATCATGTTGTTGTCACTTCCTTTGCGGCCATCCTGTGCCTCGCGGGGGCGCCTGGGGTGTGCCGTGAGGCCCCGAAACAGGTGCCGAAGGTCCCGTCCTGCGCCCGGTCTACGAGCGCTGGAGGGCGGCCGCGAGCTCCTCCGGGGTGTTCACGTTCGTGAACGACCGGAGCGTTGGATCCACCTCGCGGAGCTCGCGCTCCTCGACCGGCTGCACGCGGACCTCGTCGAAGAAGCTGATCACGCGCATCTTGCCCGCAGCAAGCGCTCGTTCCATCGGAGCGACGCAGGCCTTCGTGTACACAGCGTGCAGCGTCTCGAATTCGCCACCGACCTTCGGGATGACGACGTCGGCCTCGAAGCGATGCTCCAGCAGCACGCGCCAGACCTCGGCTGACAGGAACGGCAAGTCGCACGCGGCGACGAGTACGCGCTCATGCGCCGCCGCGCTCACGCCGGTCGCGATCCCACCGAGCGCGCCGCCCTCGGGGAACCGGTCCGGCACGACGCGGAGACCGAGCGACCCGTACCTCGGGTCGTTTGCCACGACGATGACCTCATCCGCGACCTGCGCCAGCACCATCGCGACGCGCGCGATGAGCGGCTCGCCGTCGAGCTCGATCCAAGCCTTGTCCTGCCCCATGCGCCGGCTCTTGCCGCCGGCCATGATCGCCGCCGACACGCTCACGCCGTCGCTCCGATGCGCGCGAGGATGAATGCCGCGATCGCGGGCGCATCGTTCAGACCGAAGTGCGTCACGTCCGGGCGGGCCTCGAAGTCGGTCACGGTCGCGATGAGGTTCCGGTCGTTGAGACAGAGCAGATCCGTCGAGAGTGCGGCGCGCGCGACCTCGATCTTCGGGATGGGCTCGGCCTTGAATCCCTCGACGACGAGCAGGTCGAGATCGTGCCGGACGTACCGCTCGATGACCGCCTCGAGCCCGGCAGCAGGGTCGCCATCATCGATCACCGCGGTCTGCCCGCCGCCGGTCACGATCGTCTGCACGATGCCGGTCCGGCGCGCGCGGTAGCTGTCCTTCTCCGGGCGGTCGATCTCGAACCCGGCATGGGCGTGCTTCAGGTAGCCGACCCGGCGGCCGCCGGAGGCCAGGAGCGGCAGGACCGCCAGCAGCAGCGTCGTCTTCCCGCTGTTGTGCCGGCCGACAAAGGCGATCCGCGGAGCGTTCACGCGGGCGGAGTGTACGGTCCGCACACATCTCCTCCACTCAGGTGATACCGGCATCGGGCGCGTGGTGGATACCGTGGACGGTCGTGAAGCTCTTCGACAAGGTCCAGGCTGTCCAGGCGTCGGCCCACACCGGCCGGGCGCTGAAGGCAGCCAAGGTCCTGAACCTCATCGGCACGGTGCGGGGCGCGGTCACGACCGTGCTGCTGGCCTCGAGCGCCATCGGCGGCGCCGTGACCGTCAACAACGTTCGCCAGGACATCGCGGCCGATCATCCCGCGGCCATCGCGACCGCCAAGCCCGCGGCGCGCACCACGCCCCCTCCGACGCCGACGCCGCTCACGGCGACCGGCCTCCGCGCCGACGCCGACCGGCGCCTGCAGCTCCAGCTCACGGCGAATGCGCAGGCGGCCGAGGATCTCCGCAAGGTGACCGTGTTGAGTCCCGCCGCGATCGATGCGCTCGTGCAACAGACGCGCCAGAAGCTCCAGACGCGCTACGAGCTCGCGATGTCGCAGATCGACGAGCTGCTGAAGCCGGCGCCGGCGGCGAGCCCGACCGCGAGCG
The DNA here is from genome assembly GCA_038227105.1 of Candidatus Limnocylindria bacterium. GTDB lineage: Bacteria > Chloroflexota > Limnocylindria > P2-11E > P2-11E > UBA4735. The sequence goes on from JBBRQB010000003.1 coordinate 56,365, forward strand.
CGACGCCACAGCCCTCGCCCAGTCTCAGCGTGGTAGCGGTCAACGCGCTCGTGCAGGTCGCGCTCGGTGACATGAGCGGGATCGTGTTCGTCGCGACGAAGACCGCGACGACCGAGCCGCCGGTCCAGACAGTCCGTCAGACCGCCGCGCCGACGGCGGTACCGACGCCCGCTCCGACGATCGCGCGGACGCCCGCGCCGACGCCGGTGCACACGCCCTCGCCGACCGTGAAGCCGACCGCGACGCGCTAGGGACTAGGCCGCGAGCGGGGTCCCACAGCTGGCGCAGAACTTCGCGCTCTCGTTGTTCGGCTTCCCGCAGCTCGAGCAGTACCTGCCTGCGGCAGCGGCGGTCGCGGTCGTCGCGGCGACGGGCTTCGAGACATCCTTCTCCGCTTCCTCGCGGAAGCTCCGGATGCCCTTGCCGACCTGACCGAAGACGGTGGGGAGCTTCCCCGCCCCGAAGACGATCAGGACGACGACGACGACCAGGATGAGCTCGGGACCACCAATACTCGGCATGATCACTCCCCGTCCGCGCCACTGCGCGAAATCTCGTGCTCAGTGTACGGGGCCGATGTCAACCAAAGAGGCCATCGAGAAGAGTGAGGAACAACGGGACGACGATGAGCAAGAGGAGCGCCGGGAGGTAGCACAGGACGAGGGTGAGCATCAGCTTTCCCTCGACCTTCGCCGCAGCCTCGAGCGAGCATGCACGGCGACGCGTGCGTGCTGCGTCGCGGGCGTCTCGTATCACGGAGAGCGAGCCTTGACCGAGATCCCGAGACCGTTCGAGATCGGCTGCGAGCACGGCGAGCTGATCCAGACCCTGCACCTGCGCTCGAATGCCCAAGGACTTGAACAGCGGAGCACCCAGCGCATAGGCATCGGCGGCACCGCGCATGGTCAGGTCCAGCAACGGAGATCCGCTCACCGTACGCGCGAGTGCCGACAGGGCTGTCTCGACAGGCCGGCCTGCCGCGGCCAGCGCTTCGAGGCGCTCGAACATGGTCACCATCGGCCGATCGGCCGCTCGCCGGCACGCCGCCGCCCGACGGCCGACGACCAACGATGGCAGCACGAACCCGCTGTACGCGCACAGGATCGCGGCGATCCCGCCCATCCCGAGGAAGGTGCCGGCGAGGCCGCCGGTCGCACCGCCGGCGAGCAAGCCGAGGATCTTCACGGCGACGATCTCGGTCTGCGTGCAGCGGATGCCGGACTGCTCGAGGTCACGGTCGATCACCGGCCGCCAACGAGCACGAGATCGCGCTACCGGCCTTCCCGAAAGCAACAGTGCGAGGCGCTGCTCGATCTCCGGCTCCCGCCGCAACCCGACCATGGCGGCGCAGATCGCCACCGCGGCGCAGAGCGCACCGATCTGGATCATGCCACGACGTTCCGAATGAGCTGGCGGCTGACGGCGATCCCCGCGACCTCGAGCACCACCGCGCCCGGCACCAGCACGGTCCTCCCCAGCGGGCTTCCGAGCGTTGCCGCGAGTCCCGGCATGGTGATGAAGAGATACAACGCGAGGACCGGCACGACCGCGGCGAGCATGTATATCTGGAACCGGATGCCGGCCGATCGCGCGCGAACCTCGCTCTCCACGCTCTCGTCGTACCGCACGAGCTCCGCGACCGCGTTCAGGAGTGCCGCAGCGCGCTCGACGGGCATGCGCTCCGAGACGCCGAGGGCAAGGGTCCGCATCGCATCCGCGACCCGCGGGTCCTGGGTATTGCTCGCCCCGAACGTGAGTGCGCTGTCCAGGGGATCTCCCAGATCGAATCGCGCCAGCGCGTCCTCGAACGGCCGCCGGGCGATCCGGTCATCGCACGCCGCCGCCGCGCGACGCAAGGCTTCCGGTAGCGCAAGACCGGATCGGAGTCCCGCATGCGTCGTCACGATCAAAGGTGCGAGTGCAGCGCGTGCGCGATCGCGGGCCGCTGCGGCACGCACACGAGCAGCGATGGATGGTGCGGCTGCAAGGACACCAGCACCGGCGATGGCACTGCCCAAAGCGGATCCGACGATGGCCCCGAACACGATCGCCGCCGCGCGGCTGGCTTCCCACCGGCGGAGCGAGATGCGCATGCCCGCGTCACGGAGTGCCAACAGATCCGGATGCGTCGGTGCCGCGAGGCGCCACCGGGCGGCCATCGGAAGAAGCCCGGTCGCGACGATCGCGGCCGCGAGTCCCAACGCGCCGACGATACTGGCGCTCAACGATCCTCCCGCTGCCAGACGATCGTCGCCAGCTCGTCCTCGACGCGGGCGATCTCCCGGACGACGCGCCGGCCGTCCGACCGGCGGTCGAGGTGCACCACGATGTCGACGGCGCGCGCGACGTGCCGCGTGATGGCCGCGGCCGAAAGCTCGCCGGCCCGCGCCAGCAGGAGCTCGAGGCGCCCGAGCGCATCGCGTGCGGAGCCGGCGTGCAACGTGGTGAGCGAGCCTGCGTGGCCCGTGCTCAGCGCCTCCAGCAGTGCCGACGCATCTCGCGGCGAGCGGACCTCGCCGACGATGATCCGGTCGGGTCGCATGCGGAGTGCATTGACGACGAGATCCGCAACCCCGATCCCACCATCTCTCGAGGGCACGCACTCGAGGTGCAGCGCGTGGTGGTGCGGGAGCACAAGCTCGGTCGTGTCCTCGATCACGATGATCCGCTCGTCGGCCGGTATCGCGGAGGCGAGCGATCGCAGCAACGTACTCTTGCCAGAGCCAGTCGCTCCGCTTACGAGGATGTTCCGGCGGCGCCGCACCGCGTCGATCAACATTGCCGCTGCCTCCCCGCTCAGCGCACCACCGGCGACCCAGGACGACGGGCCTGCGAGAGGCACCGAAAGCGGACGGAACTTTCGGATCGAAAGCGATGGCCCGCCGACGGGCTCGATCACCGCGTTCGCCCGTGAGCCGTCGCGCATCCTCGCGTCGACGAACGGATGCTCGATCGTGAGCTCGCGCCCGACACTGGCCGCGATCCGGTAGGCCAGGTCCGATAGCTCGGCCTGGTCGCGGAACGCGATCGCGACACGCTCCAGCCGGCCGTCGCGCTCCACGAATATCTGATCCGGTGCGTTCACCAGCACATCGGTCACACGTGGGTCGTCGAGCAGCGGTTGCAGGCAGCCGAAACCGAACAGATCAGCGCACAGACGCTCGAGCTCCGGCTCCGCAAGGCGCGCGCCGGCCGCGGTGCGGACGCGCTCGCGGATGAGCCGCCGCCGCGCCGGGTCGGCGTACAGGGCGAGGAGGGTAGCCGGGTCGAGACCCGCCGCGACCTCGTTGCGCACGCGAGCGACGATCGCCGGGTCGATCATGTAAGCCGCCGGATGAGGGCATCGACGGACCGCACGGTCGGCGCGCGTGTCGCGAAGTCGTCCGCCGCGAGGAACGGATCGCGTGGGATCGACGCGAGGAGCTGCCACGGAAGTCTGCCGGCGATGCGCGACGCATCATCGTCGCTCGCGCCGACAACGACCGACCCGGCAACGCGTTGGCCTTCGAGGACGGTCGCCGAGCAAAAGGCCGCTTGCAGCAGTGCCACGGTCGGTCCGATGACGACACACAACCGGTCGACGATGCTCAGCACCGCGCTATCCAGCGCCTCGGCTCCCGTGCCGAGATCGAGGACGACCGGCCGTGTTTCCCGCAGCTGGTCGATGAGCTGGGCGATCCGCGGTCCATCCCACGTTCGGTGGAGCTCCGGCGTACCCGGCAGGAAGGGAACGTCTCCCCAGCGGGACACCAGCTCGCCGACTTTTCCGGGACGCAGGAGGGCGTCGGCGACGGTGGCGCCGCCGCTGCGCGCACGCAGCGCCAGCGTCGGGACCCGTCGGTCCAGATCGACGAGCACGGCTGGCCGGCGGGCGGCCGCGGACCGGTGCGCCACGAGCGCGGACAACGTCGACGTGCCGGCGCCCGCGGACAGCGACCAGAACGCGACCACCTGTCGCTCGGGGAGCCCCGCGGGCCGCACGGGTGTCAGCGTTTCAAGCGGCTGTTCGTTGCCAGTCGCATCCCGCATCAATGCGAGGGCGAGCTGCGCGATCGGGGAGGCGTCGAGCAGTGCGCGCCAGCTCATCCGTTGATCCAGCGGGTGAGAACGCCATCTGCTGCGTAGGCGTGCAGTGCCGATGGCGTCGCGGTCAGGTCGAACAGGACCGGCCGAAGTACGCGTCGCGAAGCACCGAGCGTCGAACGAGCGCACCACGCCGAACGATGGATCTCGAGAAGCGCATCGGTCTCGCGAAGAAGTCCCCGGCAGCGGGTGCGCCTCCGGCCACCCAGCGGCGATACGCCCATGAAGCGGCGGGTCAGGCGCGCCGTCGCATCGGACAGCGGCACGACCCGAACATCCAGGACATCGATCTCGTCCGGCCCGCTGAGCCGAGCGGGCGCCAGCCCGATCCCGATGGCGGCCACAAGACCGGTCGGTTCGGGCACGCCGCCATCGCGCGGCGCCGTACGGACCCCTCGCAACGCAAGCGCTCTGCGCACGGAAAGATCGTGACGGTCATCGACCGTCAGGCACACCGCACCGGCCCTCCGCCACAAACGGAACGTGCCGGCCACAGCACACGCGAGGTCAAGGTCCAGGTGGCCATCGGAGCCCAGCTGCAGCGTCGTCACTCGTGCACCGGAATGAAGACGAGGACGAAGGTGCTCGTTGCGATCCGGTCGGCTACCCGCAGCTCATCGCTCGGTGGGAGCGACACGACGACGCTCCCAAGCCGTTCGAGTGCCGCTGCGCCGGGGCGACTGGACGCACCCGGCTGCATCGGTCCGCCGTTCTCACCACGCACGTCCAGGACGGTCACGTTGGAGGCGATGAGCTCCGTGGTCCGCCCGGCCGGTGCGCGGCCGCTCACCGGAATGGCGATCACGTCGACGTGGGCGCCGGCAACGAGGGCGCCGCCGACCGCTTGTGACGCGGTCACGGGGATCGCGAGGGCTCGCTGACCAGCCGGCGGCATGAGGCCGCTGTGGAACGCCGCGGCACCCGCGCCAAGTGCCGGTGCGATCAAGATCTGACCCGGCCAGAGCGGCGCACGCGGCACTCGTCCGATTGCGTCATCGATCGACCGGACTGATCCAGGTGGAGCGACGTCGGGCGGGAGCTCGCGGACCTCAAGGTCGGCGGCGGCGATCGGACGATCGGCATCCAGGCCGTGCGCCGCGACGACGACGCTCACCCGCTGCAAGCCCGAGTAGTAGATCCACCCAGCTATCGACCCGCAGATGAGGGCGAGGGCCAGCAGGCCGCGCTGTCCTATCACTCGACGAGACCTGGCGCGCGCACGCTGACGCGGATGGTGAGATCACGGGCGATGCCGTCGACGAATTCGAGCGTGAACGTCGTGACCCACACGCTCCCGGTCGGTGGCAGGCGATCCCAGCGGGCGACGAATCGTTGCGAGGCGTCGCCGCCGGCCGGCCCGAGGAGGACGGTCTCTCCACCGGTGAATCGCCAGCGAACGACCCCCGGATCGGCGAACGAGATCGCGATGCGCCTCCCGCGCAGGACTTCCATGGCACGGTCGGGCAGCGGGCCGGGCGCCGGCCGCCTGGGAGCGACCGGCTCCGATGTCTCACGGGCCGAGGGAGGACCGGTCCGATCCGCCGGCAGATCGATCACAGGGGTGACCGCTCCCTTCGGCGCGGCCGACGCCGCTGCAGGTGCGGCACGCTCGGTACGCGCCGGTTCGACGACGGGCGTGCTCCCCTGGCTCGCGCGCGCGATCTCGAGATCGTCCTGGAAGAAGACGACGCTCACTGGAATGAAGCCCGCCTCGGTGCGGATGTAGTTCTCGTAGTACGTGCCCGCGACGGATCGACCATCGGCCATCGCGGCTCGCCCGTTGAAGGCCGCACCGTCGAAGTCGCTGCGGCTGCCTGTCACGACGGTCTCGAGGACCCGGGCGTATGAGCCGGTGGTCTCGTGGACGGTCTCGGTCGAGTAGACGGTGGCTGGGCCGCTCCGGGTGACGACATCGTCGACGTATGTCTCGGTCACCAGGTAGATCCCGGCAGGAGGCTCGATCGGCTCGGGCGTGGACCACTGGACCGGAGGTTCAGGTTCCGGGTACCACTCCTCCCCGTCCGGATCCCAGGCACGTGCGGGCGACGACGTGCCAAGGATCGCGAGGATCGAAACGACGGCGACCAGTGAACGTTTCAACGAGCGCCTCCAGCGGTCTTGATCGCGATATCAGTGACGGGATGAAGGAACAGGGCACCGAACACCGGTGTGCGCACCGGGACCGTCGCCGAGATGCGCACGGTCGGTAAATCTGGATCGACGCGCACCGAGGCGTTCGCGGCGATCGCGGACGGACTGATCGCGAGCGCCGCAGCGACGCTCTCGAGGTTGTCGGCGAACACCGAGCGCGCGATCGCTGACGCATCGGACGCGAGCTGCAATCGCCCGGTGCGGGCAAGCTCGGCGTCGTCCTGATCGTTCACCGCGACGAGCACGGCGAGATCCGCGGCCGAGTGCACACGTGCTTCGACGATCCGAAGGGCCCCGAGCTCGAGCGCGCTTGCCAGGATGACCAGCAGGACCGGCAGCAGACCGATCGTCGTGATCGCCGTCATCGGTCGAGCTCGCCTCGCACCACCGCCGTCGTGCGGAGGGGAATGTCGGCGCCGAAAAGAAAGGGGATCTGGATGGACGCGGTGCTGCGAACGGTGACGGTCAACGGCTGCCGCCATCCGACGCGCGATGGCGCGATGTCGAGGATGGCATCGGCTGCCGAAGCGCCGGTCGAACGAAGGGTGTCGGCGAACAGTGCGCGCACCTCGGGCGTATCGCCGCCGACCTCGGCGGCGTAGCGAGCGACTTGAATGGTCGCGCTCTCCTGCGCGAGCCAACGCTGGAACAGGCCGCCGAACTCGATGATCGAGAACAGCATCGGCACGAGCATGGTGACCATGAGCACCGTCTCGAGGGTCGCGAGCCCGCGGTCGTCTCGAACCACGCTTAGCGGACCGCACCCATCTGCGTGACGAGGCTCTGCAGGCGCACGACGAGACCGTTGTTCCACGCTTGGACACCCACAACGAGCGTGCCCAGGACCACCGCCGCGCCGATGATGTACTCGATCGTTGCCAGGCCCTCTTCTCGGACAGCGAACCGCCTGATGCGTGTCACGCGACACCTCCTTGAGGAGCGGAGGGTGCGTGCCGGCGCGTACTCGCCGCGATGGGACGTCCGACCAGTACCTCCGTACCGCGACCGGGCCCTGCGGCTAGTCTTCCCGCCGTGGACGGCGTCCTGTATCCACTCGGCATCCTCGCGGCCCTCGTCCTCGGGGCCTTCGGTCTCGGCACCCGGCTGCCCCTCGCGCATGTGGCAACACGCACGAGGCGGCTTCTGGCACGGCCCGGGATCATCAGGGGCCTCATCAACGACCCGGTCGCGACGAAGGGCTGGGGCGGCGACACGAAGACCGAGGTCGTCGAGCGCGCGATCACCTGATGAGCAGGGCCGACTTTCTCGCCGGCGTGCGGGCCGCACGCGCCGAGCTCCTCGAGATCATCGGGCGCTCAGACGAGCGGACCCTCGCGACCGCCACGGTCCCCGGAATGGACTGGACCGCGAAGGACGTGCTCTCCCACCTCATCGGGTACGACCTCGCGATCCTCCAGGCGGCCAAGGACGTCCGCGAGGGCCGTCCGTTCAGCTGGCCATGGGCGTCGTCGACGTTCGACGTCGTGAACGCCGGGACTGTCGGCGCGCGCCGGTCGCGGCCGCTCGCAGCGGTCCTCGGGGAGCTGGAGACGACGCGCGCCGCGCTCCTCCGCGAGCTCGAGGGCTGGCCCGACGACATGGGTCCATTCGGTCCGGATTCCTGGGATCTGAACACGAGCGAGATCAGCTGGCTCACGCCGCACGAGCGCGAGCACGCGGAGATGCTCGCCAAGCTCTAGGTCAGGAAGACGACCCCGGCGAGGATCGCGACGACGAGCCCGACCTGCAGCGCAAGTACCGCGAGGGCGGCCCGCGGTGAGCGCGGCAGCCAGGTGAACGCGAAGATCGCGATGAGCACGAGCTCCAGCGGTATGAGGATCTGGAAGAGGTGCGCCGCCGTCCCCTCATCCGGCTGGCGCAGGCCGACCGTCACGGCCTCCTGGATCCCGAACGCGACGATGACGAGCGACACAAGGATCGGCAGGAACGCGGTCGGATGCCGGAGCAGGCTCACGGTCGCAGGCCTCGCAGCTGGCTCGCCAGGCGCTCGAGCTGCTTCAGGTGCGGACACTCGTGGCGCGCCAGCCACTGCGCGTAGAACAGCACGGAGCGGTCGAGCGCCGCTCCCGCTCCGGTCACCGTCGCGGAACGCGACCAGCCCCTTCGCGGCAACGGCTCCAGGAGCTTCAGCAGCCGAGCGCGCTGCCTCGTGAACGCGCGGAACGAGGTCCTGAAGTCCAGCTCGACGTAGTCCGTCTCGAGCATCCAGGCGCGCGGATCGATCGCCCGGAACGTCGGCCGGTCCTTGTTGACGATGGTGAAGATCGCGGCGTCGCCACGGACGTCGGCGCAGGCGCGGACGTGCGCGAGCACCTCGACGGCGGACCAGGCGTCGCGCGCGGGTCGCTTGCGCAGCTGCGCGGGCGTGAGCGCCGCGGTCGCAGCGGCGATGCGCTTCGGCGCCGATGCGAGCATCGGGAGCGTTTCCTCGATGGTGAAGAGCGTTCTCGCCACGTTCCGACCTAGACGACGAGCCGCCCGGCGTCGTGGAAGATCCGGAGCTGGTCGCGGCGGACGTAGCCACAGAGCGCGACGTTGGCCTCGATCGCGAGCGACACCGCGAGCTCGGTCGGGCTCGTGCGCGACGCGACGATCCCGCAGCCGAGGCGTGAGGTCTTCACGAGCATCTCGCTCGAGATACGACCTGAGGTGAGGATCGCCTTCCCCGTCGTGTCGAGGTCCGCGAGGATCGCCTCGCCGGCGATCCGGTCGACGGTGTTGTGGCGACCGATGTCCTCGACCAGCAGCTCGAGACCATCACGTCCGAAGAGACCGGCTGTGTGCGTCCCGCCGTGCTCCTTGTATCCCGCGGCATTGTCCAGGAGCTCCTCCATCCAGGCCATGAGCTGCTCCGGCCTGACGGTCATCCAGCCCGCCACCGGGACC